>LVWS01000023.1:0-2559 GCA_002083365.1 Nitrospira sp. SG-bin1
ATGCCCCGGAAATGATCGAAATGATGAAGGGGGCGGGTACCAGGTGCTTTAAGCACCGGGCCGGCATGCCCGTGCTCGGAATCGTTGGTAAGATGGGCAACACGCGGATGAACGGCGGGATCAATGCCCTCCTGGATACATGGATCCGCAAGGTCAGTCCCGATCAGGCTCAGGGTGGTCGCTATTGGTCAAACTACACATGGCACGGTGACCAAAATCCTGCTCACCCATTCTGGTCCGGTGTGCAAGGATCGGACATCGACCTCTCGGACATGCGTTTCTCCAAGCTGAACACCAGTTGGGGCAAGAATTTCGTCGAGAACAAAATGCCGGAAGCGCACTGGAAACTCGAGTGTATTGAGCGAGGTGCGCGTGTTGTGGTCATCACGCCGGAGTACAATCCAACGGCCTATCGGGCCGACTACTGGATGCCGCTCCGTCCGGAATCTGACGGAGCGCTGTTTTTGGGTGCCATGAAGATCATTGTCGATGAAAACATGCACGACACAGACTTCATGAAGCAATTCACGGATGCTCCGATCTTGGTCCGCACCGATACGCTTCAGTACCTTGATCCGCGGGACGTGATCGCCGATTACAAGTTTCCGGATTTTTCCAAGAGCTATTCGGGCCGGATTCAGTCATTGAAGCCGGAACAGATTGAGCGGCTCGGCGGCATGATGGTGTGGGATCTCAATAAGAAACAGGCGGTACCACTGCATCGTGAACAGGTAGGATGGCACTATACGAACAGCGGTATCGACGCCGCACTTACTGGAAGTTATCGAATCAAGCTTCTCAATGGACGCGAGATCGATGCGATGCCGATTTGGCAAATGTACATGGTGCACTTCCAAGACTACGACCTGGATACGGTCCATCAGATATGCAGGACCCCGAAGGACTTGATTGTACGATGGGCTCGTGATTCCGGTACGATCAAACCGGCCGCGATTCACAATGGTGAAGGGACCTGTCACTATTTCCATCAGACCATCAACTCCCGTGGCGCCGCGATGGTCCTGATTATTACGGGCAACGTCGGCAAGTTCGGGACCGGTCAGCATACCTGGGCCGGTAACTACAAGGCTGGATGTTGGACGGCAACCCCCTGGTCGGGTGCCGGCTTGGCCGTACACACGGGCGAAGATCCCTTCAACATTACGTTGGATCCGAATGCCCATGGGAAGGAGATCAAGACCAAGTCTTACTATTACGGCGAAGAAGTAGGCTATTGGAACCATGGTGACACGGCCTTGATCGTCAATACGCCGAAGTATGGGCGCAAGGTCTTTACCGGCAAGACGCACATGCCGACCCCGAGCAAGTTCCGCTGGGTGACAAACGTCAACGTGCTGAACAACGCCAAGCACCATTACGACATGGTGCGCAACGTCGATCCGAATATCGAATGTCTCATCACGCAGGACATCGAAATGACGTCCGACGTCAACCACAACGACATTGCCTTTGCCTGTAATTCCTGGATGGAGTTCACTTACCCGGAAATGACCATCACGGTTTCCAACCCGTGGGTCCAGATCTGGAAAGGGGGCATCCGCCCGTTGTACGACACCCGTAACGACTTGGATACCTTTGCGGGTGTTGCCGCCAAGCTTTCGGACATGACAGGCGACAAGCGCATGAAGGATTACTTCGCCATGGTCTACGCGAACCGTGTCGATGTGTATGTGCAACGTATGCTCGATGCGTCCAGCACCTTCTACGGCTATTCCGCCGACGTCATGTTGAAGTCGGAAAAGGGCTGGATGGTGATGGTCCGGACCTACCCGCGGCATCCATTTTGGGAAGAGACCAACGAGTCGAAACCAATGTGGACTCGCAGCGGACGATACGAGAATTACCGTATCGAACCGGAAGCCATCGAGTACGGTGAGAACTTCATTTCTCACCGCGAAGGTCCGGAGGCGACACCGTACCTGCCGAACGCCATCTTCACGACGAACCCCTATGTTCGGCCGGACGACTATGGGATCCCGATCACGGCTCAGCACCATGATGACAAGACAGTTCGAAACATTAAACTGTCCTGGCATGAGATCGTACGGCACTCTAATCCTTTGTGGGAGAAGGGGTATCAGTTCTATTGCGTGACCCCGAAGACCCGTCACCGCGTGCACAGTCAATGGTCGGTGAACGACTGGGTGCAGATTTATGAATCCAACTTCGGGGATCCCTACCGGATGGACAAGCGCACCCCGGGCGTGGGCGAACATCAAATCCATATCAATCCTCAAGCCGCGAAAGACCGTGGCATCAACGACGGCGACTACGTGTATGTCGACGGGAACCCGGTGGACCGTCCCTACCGCGGCTGGAAGCCGAGCGATCCGTATTACAAGGTGGCGCGCCTGATGATTCGGGCCAAGTACAACCCGGCGTACCCGTACCACGTGACGATGGCCAAACATGCGCCCTACGTGGCGACGGCCAAATCGGTGAAGGGGCATGAGACCCGACCGGACGGGCGGGCGATCGCGATCGATACAGGGTACCAGTCCAACTTCCGGTACGGCGCTCAACAGTCGTTCACACGGA
>LVWS01000023.1:2703-4195 GCA_002083365.1 Nitrospira sp. SG-bin1
GGGATCGGGGCGCGGGGGCCGTGGGAGCCGGTGCGGACCGGGTTCACGCCCGGCCAGGAGAACGAGTTCATGATCAAGTGGCTCAAAGGCGAACATATCAAGATCAAAGTCTGAGGACGTTAATCGTGACACGTGCATCGTCACAGGGAGGCTGTTGCGTATAACGAATAACGGTTAACGATTAACGAGGAGGAACACCATGCCGGAAGTCTATAATTGGCAGCTGGGGCGGAAGATGCTGTATCCCTATGAGGAACGGCATCCGAAGTGGCAGTTTGCCTTTGTGTTCAACATCAATCGGTGTTTGGCCTGCCAGACCTGTAGCATGGCCGATAAGTCGACCTGGCTCTTCTCCAAGGGCCAGGAATACATGTGGTGGAACAACGTGGAGACCAAGCCCTATGGCGGGTATCCGCAGTTCTACGACGTGAAGATCACGCAGTTGATCGAGCAGGTCAATCCGGGGGGCCAGGTCTGGAACGTGCGGGTGGGCCGCAAGCACCATGCGCCCTATGGCGTCTTTGAAGGGATGACCATTTTCGACGCGGGGGCCAAAGTGGGTCAAGCGGCGATCGGCTACATTCCGACGGACCAGGAATGGCGGTTCGTCAACATCTACGAAGACACGGCCACCTCGATGCGCGCCCTGGTCGAAGGGATCGACAAGACCGGCTTCTCGCGCGACGAACCCTGGAAAATGACCGGCAGCAGCCTGCCGGAGCATGAAACCTTCTTCTTCTATCTCCAGCGGATCTGCAACCACTGCACGTACCCCGGGTGCTTGGCGGCCTGTCCCCGGAAGGCCATTTACAAGCGGCCGGAAGACGGCATCGTCCTGATCGACCAGAACCGCTGCCGCGGGTACAAGAAATGTGTCGAGCAATGTCCGTATAAGAAACCGATGTACCGGGGCACGACCCGGGTGAGTGAAAAGTGTATCGCCTGTTATCCGCGCATTGAGGGGAAGGACCCGTTGACCGGCGGGGAGCCGATGGAAACCCGGTGCATGGCGGCCTGCGTCGGCAAGATCCGCATGCAGAGCCTCGTGCGGATCGGGGAAGACGGCCTGTGGGCGGAGGACCGATGGCATCCGCTGTACTATGCGATTCGGGTCGAGCAGGTGGCCTTGCCGCTGTATCCGCAATGGGGCACGGAGCCGAACGGGTTCTACATCCCGCCGCGGCACTCGCCCCGGGGCTATGCCCGGCAGATGTTCGGGCCCGGCGTGGACAATGCCATTGAGAAATACCTGGTGCCGAGTCGGGAACTGTTGGCCGTGCTGCAGCTCTGGCGGGCCAGCCAGCAGATCGTGTTCCGGTACGACGTCATCCCGGGGCCCAAGGTCTTTGAAACCCAGATCCATGGGAAGCGGTTCGAGATGTACAACGACACCGTGTTGGGCTTCAACAAGTCGGGGAAGGAAGTGGCGCGCATTCAGGTCGAAGAGCCGATCTACATCCGGCCCGCCGAGCGCGTCACCTGGTTGTAGGCC
>LVWS01000024.1 GCA_002083365.1 Nitrospira sp. SG-bin1
TCACGCCGCATACGAAGTTCAAGGCGGAGATCTACGTGTTGACGAAGGAAGAAGGGGGACGGCACACGCCGTTCTTCAACGGGTATCGGCCGCAGTTCTACTTCCGGACGACCGACGTGACGGGCATCGTGCAGCTGAATCCGGGGGTGGAGATGGTGATGCCGGGGGACAACGTGAGTGTGACGGCGGAGTTGATCAGTCCGATCGCGATGGATCAGGGGTTGCGGTTTGCCGTGCGCGAGGGCGGCAAGACCGTCGGCTCCGGCGTCGTCACGGAAATCTTAGCTTAAAGCTGAGAGCTGTCAGCTGACAGCTAAGGAGCGATTGCGATGCGAGAAATTATTGATTTGGCCTGCACGACGTGTAAGCAGCGGAATTACTCGTCCATGAAGAACAAGAAAAACGATCCGGATCGGTTGGAGCGAAACAAATTCTGTAAGTTCTGCCGAAAGCATACGCCTCATAAGGAAGTGAAGTAAGCGCTGAGTGCTGAGATATGAGTGTTGAGTATTGGGAGCGGCACGCGAAGCTCAGTCCTCAGCACTCGTTACTCAACACGGAAAAAAGAGGAGGGGCATGGTGTTAATGGCAGCACATCGGTCTCCAAAACCGAGAGTCTGGGTTCAAATCCTAGTGCCCCTGCCACCCCCGAGCTTGCTCGAACGGCCGGTGGTCATCTGTTCTCTGACAGGCGGGTAAGGGCTGGGGCCGGTGTAAGGGAGGGACTTTGCTTGTGCCGGGAGCCCATGAGTCGGAAGCCTCTTAGATGGATGGATAAAGCCTCTCCGGGGTTGTGGGTTTCGGGCAACAGCGAAGTAAACGTAATGTGTATGAGTTTCAGCTTGGCAATCACTGAAAATTTATCACGGTTGAGCACTGGAAGGCAGAGCCACTGATGTTTAAGCGTATGACAGATTCGATTCGACTGTTCGTGACGGACGTGCGGGCGGAGTTGAAAAAAGTGTCCTTTCCCACGCGTGCGGAAACGATCGGTTCGACAACGGTGGTGATCGTGTTTTGTATCTTGATGTCGCTGTACTTGTCCGTCATTGACTCATTCCTTTCATGGTTGGTCGGCAAATTCATTTAAGCCTGCCGGGGACAAGGTAAGGGGAATCCAACGGTAATTCATTGAAGGCCTGAGGGTGGTGCATGACAAAGAACTGGTACGTCATCCATACGTACGCGGGTTTTGAGGGACGAGTGAAGACCAGCCTCATGGAGCGTGCAAATCAAATGGGGCTGGTTGAAAAGGTCGGGCAGGTGCTCGTTCCGACCGAGGACGTGATTGAAATTAAGGACGGGAAGCGACGGACTTCTCGGCGAAAGTTCTTTCCGGGCTATGTCCTCGTGGAGTTGGAGTCCCCGTTGGGAGACGAGACCTTGCAGATGATCAAGGAGACGCCGAAAGTGACGGGGTTTGTCGGCGGAGGGACGGTACCGACGCCCTTGACCAATGAGGAAGTGGAATCCTTGCTCAAGCAGGTCGATGCGGGCCAAGCCGAGCCTCGAGAGCAGGTCAAATTCATTAAAAGCGACAACGTTCGTATCATCGATGGTCCCTTCCTGGGGTTCAACGGGGTGGTCGATGAAGTCGATCAAGACCATAGCCGATTGAAGGTGATGGTGAGCATCTTCGGCCGCTCGACTCCGGTGGAATTGGGGTTCTTGCAGGTAGAACGAATTTAGAAAAAGCTATTAGCCGGCAGTCTTCAGCTTCCAGCTGACAGCTGATCGCTGACTGCTAAGGAGACAGAAATGGCGAAAGAAGTTTCAGCGCAGATTAAATTGCAAATTCCGGCCGGCAAGGCCAATCCGGCTCCTCCTGTCGGCCCCTCGCTGGGTCAGCACGGGGTCAACATCATGGAGTTTTGCAAGCAGTTTAATGCCAGGACTCAAAAAGAAGGGGACAGTATCATTCCGGTCATCATTACAGTCTACAAGGACCGTACCTTCAGTTTCATCATGAAGACCCCTCCGGCCTCTGATCTCCTGAAGAAGGCCGCCGGGATCATCAAGGGGTCCGGTGTTCCACAGAAGGATAAAGTCGGAAAGATCACCAGGCAGCAGTTGAACGACATCGCCCGCAAGAAAATGGGGGATCTCAACGCGGCCGACGTGGACGGGGCAGCCAAAATCATCGAAGGGACCGCTCGTAGCATGGGCATCGTCATTCAAGGCTAATTTCGGGATTGAAGGAGCGTTTGGTTATGGGAAAGAAAATGAATGCGGCGGTCACGAACGTCGAGCCGCGTGTCTATGGATTGCGTGAGGCCGTAGACACCGTGAAACGATCGGCCTATGCGAAATTCGACGAATCGGTCGATCTTGCGCTCAGGCTTGGCATCGATCCGAAGCGATCGGATCAATTGGTTCGAGGGACGGCTTCGCTTCCGCACGGGACGGGGAAAAAGGTCCGCGTCTTGGTATTTGCGAAGGGTGAAAAAGAGCAGGAGGCGAGGCAGGCGGGAGCCGACTATGTCGGAGCCGACGACTTGATGGAAAAAATCAAGGGTGGATGGATGGATTTTGACTGCGCCATTTCCACGCCGGACTTGATGGCTTCCGTAGGAAAGCTCGGGAAAGTGCTCGGCCCTCGAGGGCTCATGCCGAATCCGAAGACCGGCACCGTGACCTTCGAGGTGGGAAAGGCGGTTGCCGATATCCGAAAGGGACGGGTGGAATTCAAGGTTGAGAAGGCGGGCATTGTGCACGTGCCGGTTGGAAAGGTGTCTTTTGATCCTGCCAAGCTGTACGACAATGCCTCGGCCATAATCGAATCCGTCATCAAGGCGAAGCCGGCCTCGTGCAAGGGGCGGTATCTCAAGAGTGCTACGATTTCGAGCACGATGGGGCCCGGCGTAAAACTGGATACCGTTGCGCTGACAAAGCAGTGGAGCTAGGGCCGTTCAGCGTCAATCGTTAATCGTGAATCGTCGAAACGGTTAACAATAACGATAACGACTAACGACGAAAGAGGGAGCGATGAAGAAGGAAGAGAAGGTTACGGCAGTGGCGGAGTTGACTGAAAAATTCGGTCGCGCGCGGCTGGCGATCTTGACCGAATGCGTCGGCCTTCCGGTCAACGAGGTCACCGAGTTGCGCAAACAACTCCGTGGAGCAAAGGCGGAGTATCGGATCGTGAAGAATACGCTCGCGGCTCGCGCCGCAGAGGGGACGACCTTGGCCGGACTTAAGGCGCATCTCAAGGGTCCGACCGGAGTGGTCATCGGCTACGATGATCCGGTGTTGCCGACCAAGGTGCTGAAGGACTTCATCGGCGCTGAGAAACGCGAAGAGAAGATTCGGATGACCGCCGGGGTGTTGGAAGGCAAAATCCTCCAGCCGGCGGAACTGGCCGCCGTTGCGAAGCTGCCGAAGAAGGAAGTGCTTGTTGCCATGTTGCTGTCGGCCATGCAAGGGCCGATTCGTGGTGTCGTGTATACATTGAACGCGGTGTTGTCGAAGTTTGTGCGAGTCATTGCGGCCATTCAGGATAAACGGAAAGGAGAAGGGGACATGCCAGCGACGGAAGGAAAGTTGTCACAGGAGGAATTGATCAAGGCGATCGAGAGCATGAGCGTGCTCGATTTGGCTGAACTGGTGAAGGGGCTTGAGACGCGGTTCGGCGTGACGGCGGCGGCGCCGGTCGCGGTGGCGGCGGCTCCGGCGGCGGGTGGCGGCGCAGCCGCTCCTGCTGAAGAGAAGACGGCGTTCGACGTCATTCTCGCGTCGGCACCGGCCGACAAGAAAATTCAGATCATTAAGGTGGTGCGTGAGCTTACGAGCCTGGGTCTGAAGGAAGCCAAGGATCTCGTGGAGGGTGCGCCGAAGCCGGTCAAGACTGGGGTAGCCAAGGAAGAAGCTGATACGATGAAGAAGAAGCTGGAAGAAAGCGGTGCGAAAGTCGAAGTCAAGTAAGGAAGCGACTTCATCATTAAAGTGCTTTTGGGCTCACTGACAACCGAGGTGTAATCTGGTGCCTCGGGATTTGTCGTGAGTGGTGATTGCTGTTCACCGCCAACCAGTGTGGAGGAGTAGGCATGTCCGAAACGACTCTGCAAGAGTTCGTGGAGCGGAAAGATTTTTCCCGCATTCGAACCAACATCGATATTCCGGATCTGATCGAAATCCAAAAGCGCTCCTATGAAGAGTTCTTGCAGTTCGAGGTGGAGCCGGAGCGTCGAAAGGATCATGGGCTGCAGGCGGCGTTGGCCAGCGTGTTCCCGATTCCCGACTATAACAACACGGCCGTGCTCGAGTTTTCCAGTTACACCTTAGGGGCTCCGAAGTACGACGAGCGCGAATGTCTCGAACAGGGGATGACCTTCGCGGTTCCGTTGAAGCTGCGCGTTCGCCTGGTGGTGCTCGACAAGGAGGACAAGGGGCCTCGCAAGAAAGTGCTCGATGTGCGCGAACAGGAAGTCTACGTCGGTGAATTGCCGCTCATGACCGAGCGGGGGACCTTTATCATCAACGGGACCGAGCGCGTCGTCGTCAGTCAGCTTCACCGATCACCGGGCGCGTCCTTTACCCATGACAAGGGTCGGACCCATGCGAGCGGCAAGGTGTTGTACTCGGCCCGGATTATTCCCTATCGAGGCTCTTGGCTCGATTTTGAGTTCGATGCCAGGGATATTCTCTATGTGCGGATCGATCGCCGCCGGAAAATGCCGGCCACCATTCTCCTGAAAGCCTTTGGTTTCTCGAGCGACGACTTGCTCAAGATGTATTACCCGGTCGAGGAAATTCGCGTGTCGAAGGGCAAGATGTTCCGCAAGTTGGATCCTGAAATCCACCACGGACTTCGATGTTCCACCGAGGTGATGGACAAGGGAGGCAAGGAACCGTTGGTGCGAGAGGGCGCCAGATTGACCAAAGGCCTGATCGCCAAGCTGAAGGCATCCGGCGTGAAAGAGATCCCCTTGCAACCGTCGGAATTGGTCGGACGCGCCATTCTCACGGAATTGGTTGACTCCAAGAAGAACAAGTTGGCGGAAAAGAATCAGCGGTTGACCGCCGAGATTGTGGAGCAGATCGCCGAAAGCGATGTGGAAGAATTCAAGGTCATTTATCTCGATATGGCGACCGCGACGCCCGTGATTCTCGATACCTTGGAGATGGAGAAAATCGGGTCGAAGGAGGAAGCGATGGTGGAAATCTACCGTCGCCTTCGTCCGGGTGAAACGCCCTCCGTCGATACGGCTCGGGCGTTGTTCGACAATCTGTTTCTGAATTCCAAACGTTATGATTTATCTCCGGTCGGCCGACTGAAGCTCAATAAGAAACTTGGACTGGACTTGCCTCTTGAGCAGCGGACTCTGACCGCTCAGGACATCGTCGAAGTCATCCGTTACCTCGTCAATCTGAAGATCGGCAAAGGGGAAATCGACGACATCGATCACTTGGGGAATCGACGCGTGCGATCCGTCGGTGAGCTCCTGGAGAATCAGTTCCGGCTGGGCTTGGTGAGGATGGAGCGAAGCATCAAGGAGCGCATGAATCTCCTCGATATGGAGACCGTCCTGCCGCATGACTTGATCAATGCCAAGCCCGTCGTGGCGGCCGTCAAGGAATTTTTCAGCAGCAGTCAGCTGTCGCAATTCATGGATCAGACCAACCCGCTGGCGGAAATCACGCATAAACGACGTCTGTCGGCCCTTGGACCGGGCGGGCTTACGAGAGAGCGGGCCGGGTTCGAAGTTCGAGACGTGCATCCGTCCCACTACAGTCGTATTTGCCCGATCGAGACGCCGGAAGGCCCCAATATCGGCTTGATCACATCGCTGGCCACCTATGCACGAATCAACCAGTTTGGGTTCATCGAAGCACCGTACCGTAAAGTCGTCAAGGGACGAGTGACCGATGAGATCGAGTTTCTGTCGGCGATCGAGGGCGACAAATACATCATCGCCCAAGCCAACTCCAAAGTGGATGCCTCGGGAAGACTGGTTTCGGAAACCGTCTCTTGCCGTCACGGTGGAGATTTCGTCCTGGCGACTCCGGATAAGATCGAGTACATGGACGTGTCGCCGAAACAAGTGGTGAGCGTCGCGACCGCGCTCGTGCCGTTTTTGGAGCATGACGACGCCAACCGTGCCTTGATGGGGTCCAACATGCAGCGCCAGGCGGTTCCTCTGATAACCTCGGAATCGCCGTTGGTCGGGACTGGGATGGAGGCGGTGGTTGCCCGGGATTCCGGGTACGTCATCCAGGCCCGCCGAGCCGGCGTGGTAGAGAGTGTCGATGCGACACGCATCGTGGTGAGGGCGGATTCGAAGGACGGCAAGAAGGGGAAAGATTCCGGACTGGACGTCTATGACCTCATCAAGTTCCAACGGTCGAATCAAAACACCTGCATTACCCAGACGCCGGTGGTTCGAATCGGCCAGCCCGTCAAGAAGGGGCAGGTGCTTGGAGACGGACCGGCGATTGACCATGGGGAGCTGGCGCTGGGCAAGAACGTCCTTGTGGCGTTCATGCCCTGGGGCGGATACAACTTCGAGGACGCCATCTTGCTCAGTGAAAAATTGGTGCGGGAAGATGCGTTCACGTCGATCCATATCGAGGAGTTTGAAGTCGAAGCCCGTGATACCAAGTTGGGGAAGGAAGATGTCACGCGGGATATCCCCAATGTCGGTGAAGAAGCGCTGAGAAATTTGGATGAAAGCGGGATCATACGTATCGGCGCCGAAGTGAAGCCGGGCGATATTTTGGTGGGGAAGGTGACACCGAAAGGTGAAACCCAGCTAACGCCGGAAGAAAAACTGCTCCGTGCGATCTTCGGTGAAAAGGCCGGTGACGTGAAGGATACCTCGTTGACCGTGCCTCCGGGAGTGGAAGGCATTGTGGTCGACGTCAAAATTTTCTCCCGAAAAGGACTTGACAAGGACGAGCGCTCGAAGAGCATCGAGACCGACGATCAGATGAAGTTGCAGCGGGATCACCACGAAGAGCTGCGGATCATCGACGAAGAAAAGACGAAGAAGATCCGCAAGCTGTTGCTCGGCAAGGTGGTGGGCCGCGATCTGATGGACCCGGAGAGCGGCGACGTCATCTTGAAGAAAAAGGGGAAGCTGACGGCGGAGATTCTCAGGCGACTGCCGGACGACACCGTGCGGCACATCATCCTGAGCGATCCCGATGAGCAAAAAGAGCTGGAAGACGTCGAGCGACGGGCAAAAGAGCAGATCGAAATCCTCCAAACGCTCTACGATGAAAAAGTGGGGCGCCTAAAGCGTGGAGATGAGCTGCCTCCCGGTGTCATCAAGCTCGTCAAGGTCTATATCGCGATGAAGCGCAAAATTCAGGTCGGGGACAAAATGGCCGGCCGACACGGCAATAAGGGAGTCGTATCTCGCGTTTTGCCGGAAGAAGACATGCCCTATCTGCCGGATGGGACCCCGGTGGAAATCGTGTTGAATCCTCTGGGTGTGCCGTCTCGTATGAACGTCGGGCAAATCCTGGAGACCCACCTGGGGTGGGCGGCGAAGGCTTTGGGCATCAAAGTGGCCAGCCCGGTATTCGATGGCGCCGCGGAAAAAGAGATTAAGGACTTGCTGAAAAAGGGGAAACTGCCGGTGAGCGGCCAAGCGCAACTCATCGATGGCAAGACGGGCGAGCCCTTCGGCAATCCGGTCACGGTCGGGTATATGTACGTGCTGAAACTCCACCATCTGGTGGACGACAAGATCCACGCACGGTCTATCGGCCCCTATTCTCTCGTGACCCAGCAGCCGCTCGGCGGCAAGGCGCAGTTCGGCGGCCAGCGATTGGGAGAGATGGAAGTGTGGGCGTTGCAGGCCTATGGGGCGGCGTCCACGCTGCAAGAGTTTCTTACCGTCAAGTCCGACGATGTGCCGGGTCGGTCGCGCATGTATGAAGCGATTGTCAAAGGTGAGCCGTTCCTCGAACCCGGGTTGCCTGAGTCGTTCAACGTGTTGGTCAAGGAATTACAGAGCTTGGGACTCGATGTAGAGTTGGTCAAGACACAAGACTAACCGCTTGTGTGCCGGCTGAACGCCGGCATCAGAGGAGGTCACTACCTTGGAAGGCGTATACACACTGTTTGAAAAACAACGGGATTCGGTGTCGTTCGATTCGATGCGGATTCGCATCGCCTCGCCGGAGAAAATCCGATCCTGGTCGTACGGGGAAGTCAAGAAACCGGAAACCATCAACTATCGATCCTTCAAGCCGGAAAAGGACGGGCTGTTCTGTGCGAAGATCTTCGGCCCGACCAAGGACTGGGAGTGCAATTGCGGTAAATACAAGCGCATGAAGCATCGCGGCATCGTATGCGACAAATGCGGCGTCGAGGTGATTCAATCGAAGGTCCGTCGAGAGCGGATGGGGCATATCGAATTGGCTGCGCCCGTCGCCCATATCTGGTTTTTGAAAGGTGTCCCGAGTCGGATCGGCACCTTGCTCGATATGAGCCTGAAGCAACTGGAGAAAATTCTCTATTTTGAAAGCTACGTCTGCGTGGATCCCGGCTCAACCGATCTGGCGGAAAAAGAGTTGGTGCCGGAAGATAAGCTGCGCACTCTTGTTTCCGAGTTCGGCTCGAGCGGGTTCAAGGTTGGCATCGGCGCGGAAGCCATCCGCGACCTACTGAGGAAGATCGACATCAACGCGCTGTGGGATGACCTGCAAGTAAAAGCAAAGGCGTCGACATCGGCGGCCATGAAAAAGAAGTACGCCAAGCGCTTAAAGGTACTGGAGGCGTTCCGCAAGTCCGGAAATAAACCGGAGTGGATGATCATGGATGTCATTCCGGTCCTGCCGCCGGAGCTGCGTCCTCTGGTTCCGCTCGATGGAGGGCGGTTTGCCACGTCCGACCTGAACGATCTCTACCGTCGCGTCATCAATCGCAATAATCGGTTGAAACGGTTGATGGAACTGAAGGCGCCCGGCGTCATCATCAGGAACGAGATGCGGATGTTGCAGGAAGCCGTGGACGCCCTTTTCGACAACGGTCGCCGCGGCCGTGCGATTCGCGGGCCCAACAAGCGTCCGCTGAAATCGTTGAGCGACATGCTGAAGGGAAAGCAGGGACGGTTCCGGCAGAATCTGCTCGGAAAGCGCGTCGATTATTCCGGCCGTACCGTGATCGTCGTCGGTCCGGAATTGCGCCTCCATCAGTGCGGGTTGCCGAAGAAAATGGCGCTGGAACTATTCAAACCGTTTATCTTTCACAAGTTGGAAGCCAGAGGAGCGGCTACGACCATAAAGAGCGCCAAACGGCTGGTTGAAAAAGAACGACCTGAAGTCTGGGACGTCCTTGATGAAGTGATCCGAGAGCATCCGGTATTGCTGAATCGAGCCCCCACGCTCCATCGTTTGGGCATCCAGGCATTCGACCCCGTATTGGTCGAGGGCAAGGCGATCCGGTTGCACCCGCTGGTCTGCGCGGCTTTCAACGCCGACTTCGACGGCGATCAGATGGCGGTGCATGTTCCGTTGTCCGTCGAAGCGCAGGTTGAAGCACGGGTTCTCATGATGTCCATCAACAACATTCTCTCGCCGGCGAACGGCAAGCCGATTGCGGTGCCATCGCAGGACATGGTGTTGGGATGTTATTGGCTGACGAAAGAACGTGTGGGCGCGAAAGGCGAGGGGAAAGTCTTTGGATCTGCCGAGGAAGTGCGGATTGCGTTTGACGCGAAGGAAGTCGAAGAGCATGCGCGGATCAAGGTGCGTCTCGCCGGAGCGCTGGTGCAGACGACCGTGGGGCGTGTCTTGCTGTCCGAAATTCTCCCTCCGGGTCTGCCGTTCGCGAATGCCAACAAGCTCATGACCAAAAAAGAGATGACCAGGCTTATTGATGCCGTGTATCGACAGACTGGTCATCGGGACACCGTCGAGTTTCTGGATAAGATCAAGGACATCGGTTTCACCTATGCGACAAGAGCCGGCTTGTCGATCTGCATCGACAACATGCATATCCCGAGTAAGAAAGAAGACTTCATCGGGAAAGCGCAACGCGAAGTGAACGAAATCGAGAAACAGTATTCGGAAGGCTTGATCACGAACGGCGAGCGATACAACAAGGTGATCGACATTTGGGCGCACGTCACCGAACAGGTCGCCAATGAGATGATGAAGGAACTCGGCGCCGGAGGCGATCCGGCGAAGGCCGAATCGTTCAACCCGATCTTCATGATGGCAGACTCCGGGGCGCGAGGGAGTTCGCAGCAGATTCGGCAGCTGGGCGGCATGCGCGGACTGATGGCCAAACCGTCGGGAGAGATCATCGAGACCCCGATCACCGCCAACTTCCGAGAGGGATTGACGGTGTTGCAGTATTTCATTTCGACCCACGGGGCCCGCAAGGGTCTTGCCGATACGGCGTTGAAGACAGCAAATTCGGGATATCTCACTCGGCGATTGGTCGACATCGCTCAGGATGTCATTATCAACGAGATCGATTGCGGGACGCGCGACGGGATTATCGTCAGCGCACTCGTCGAAGGCGGGGAGATCATTCAGCCGCTGGAAGAGCGCGTGCTCGGTCGTTTGGCGGCGGAGGATATTCGTGACCCCGTCACTGGGGAAATCATCGTGTCCTGGAATGAAGAAATCAACGAAGACTTAACGAAGTCGATCGTTGAGGCCGGCGTTGACCGCGTGAAGATTCGATCCGTGCTGACTTGCCAATCACCGCGTGGGGTCTGTCGGGCCTGTTACGGCCGAGACTTGGCGCGAGGGCGACTGGTGGAGAAGGGTGAACCGGTGGGTGTCATCGCGGCGCAGTCCATCGGCGAACCGGGCACGCAGTTGACGATGCGGACGTTTCATATCGGCGGGACGGCCAGCAAGGTCGTGGAGCAAACGGTGCTTGAAGCCAAACATGCCGGTCGTATTAAGTTCATGAGTTTCGACGCCAAAAAGAACGCCGATGTTCACAATGCCGGTATCGCGGTGCGGAATAAAGAAGGGGAATGGGTCGTGATGAATCGCAATACGAAGATTGCGATCGTCGACGACAGTGGCCGAGAACGTGAAAAGTACCCCGTCGTGTATGGGGCCAAGATCAAGATCAAGGACGGCGATCCGGTGGTCGTCGGCCAAAAATTGGTGGAATGGGATCCGTACTCCCTGACCATCTTGACGGAGGTCGGCGGGAGGGTGGCTTACGGGGATATCGTCGAAGGCGTCACGATGAAGGACGAGTTCGATGAAGTAACCGGTTTGTCGCGCAAGGTCATCATTGAACATACAGGTCAGACGCTGCGTCCGCGCGTGTCGATCAAAGATGAAAACGGCAAGACGGCCAAGGTGCCCGGTGGATCCAATGCCGTGGCAAGGTACTTGTTGCCGGTCGGGGCGCATATCTTCGTCGAAAAAGGGGCCACGGTCTATCCGGGCGATGTCTTGGCAAAGATTCCCCGTGAGACGACGAAAACCAAGGATATCACGGGAGGTCTTCCACGAGTGGTGGAGCTGTTCGAAGCAAGGAAGCCGAAAGAGCAAGCGGTCATCACCGAGATCGACGGGGAAGTCTCCTACGGTGGTTTCGTCAAGGGCCAACGCAAAGTGCTGGTCGATAATAAAATGGGCGATGTGAAGGAGTACTTCATTCCGAAGGGTAAGCACGTCAATGTCCACGAAGGCGACTGGGTGCGGGCTGGAGAGCCGTTGATGGACGGATCTGCGAATCCGCACGACATTCTCGATGTGCTGGGTCCGAACGAATTGCAGAAGTACCTCGTCGATGAGGTGCAAGACGTGTATCGGTTGCAAGGCGTGTCCATCAACGACAAGCACATTGAAATCATCGTGCGACAAATGTTGCGCAAGGTGCGGGTCGAAGATCCGGGGGACACGCAATTTTTACCGGGCAGTCAAGTCAGTAAGAGCGTGTTCGAGAAGGAAAATGAACGGGTGCTCGCCAAGGATGGGAAGCCGGCGTTGGGCAAGCCAGTCCTGCTCGGGATCACCAAGGCCGCCCTCACGACGGACAGCTTCATTTCCGCCGCGTCGTTCCAAGAAACCACGCGCGTCCTCACGGAGGCGGCGATTAACGGGCGCGAGGATAATTTGTTGGGCTTGAAAGAGAACGTCATTGTCGGTCGGTTGATTCCGGCTGGTGCAGGGTTTGAGGAATACCGTGATACGTTCGTGATCAGTGAAAAACCGGAGGCGACTTCCGTCGGTGTTACGCCGGCTGTGTCATCGGATGTGGCCGTTCCGGCGGTTTCCGGAGAAGCCGCTCGGTCGTAGCAAACAATGGAATTCTGGATACTTGACAGTGATCAGTTACGTCACTATAATCCTGCGGCTTTGCACGTGACGGTTAGTGCTCGTTTCATTGAAAGGGTCTGAACGCGATGCCGACGATCAATCAGCTGGTTCGAAAAGGGCGGGTCTTTGTGAAGGCGAAGACAAAGAGTCCTGCTCTGAAGTCATGTCCGCAGAAGAGAGGGGTGTGCCTACGGGTCTATACGACGACACCCAAGAAACCGAACTCGGCGTTGCGGAAAGTTGCGCGTGTGCGTCTCACGAACGGTATGGAGGTAACAACGTATATACCCGGCGTGGGGCACAATCTTCAGGAGCATTCGATCGTGCTTGTGCGTGGGGGTCGCGTCAAAGATTTGCCTGGCGTGCGGTATCATCTGGTCCGCGGGGCATTGGATGCGGTTGGAGTAGCCGATCGAAAACAGAGTCGTTCGAAGTATGGAGCGAAGCGGCCTAAGTAGATTGCAAGAGTCTGAACGATCATCACATTGATGGGATAGGTTCATATGCCACGCAGTAGGTTTTTGGGTCAGCGAGAAGTGCTTCCTGACGTGCGGTATCGAGATAAGTTGGTCGGGAAGTTTATTAACATGCTTATGAGCAATGGAAAAAAGAGTACGACGGAACGTATATGTTACGGGGCGTTTGATCATATTCAGGAGAAGACCGGCAGCGACCCGCTGAAAATTTTCAAGGCAGCTGTAGATAATGTGAAGCCGATCGTTGAAGTCAAGTCTCGCCGGGTGGGGGGTGCATCCTATCAAGTTCCGGTCGAAATTAGACCGACACGTCGAGTATCGTTGGCGCTTCGTTGGTTATCGCAGTCTGCCCGTACGCGCGGCGGCAAGAGCATGCGCGAAAAGCTCGCAGCCGAGTTATTGGATGCGTCGAACAACACGGGGGCTGCGGTTAAAAAGCGGGAAGACGTGCATCGGATGGCGGAAGCCAATAAAGCGTTCGCTCATTATCGCTGGTAACGTCATCTGTGCTGCAGTTGAGCCGTGCTGCGATCTGCAGATTCCGGTGCTCCTGTGTCGCAGCAGTGTGATGCGGCTTGATCTGCAGCACAAGTGTTTTTAAAGGGGTTGAAGTGGCTCGTCAGACATCATTAGAACGCACGCGAAACATCGGTATCATGGCTCATATCGATGCCGGTAAGACTACGACCACCGAGCGGATCCTCTACTATACGGGTATGACGCATAAGCTGGGCGAGGTTCATGAGGGTGCCGCCACGATGGACTGGATGGAGCAGGAGCGAGAGCGAGGTATCACGATTACCGCTGCCGCAACCACCTGTTTTTGGCGCGACCACCGCATCAATATTATTGATACGCCGGGCCATGTGGATTTTACGATCGAGGTAGAGCGTTCACTGCGGGTGCTCGATGGCGCAGTTGCGGCATTTGATTCCGTTCAGGGTGTTGAGCCTCAATCTGAGACGGTGTGGCGTCAGGCTGATAAGTATCAAGTCCCTCGTATTGCTTTCATGAATAAGATGGATCGGATTGGGGCTGATTTTTACGGCAGTGTCCAGTCGATCATTGACCGGCTCGGAGCGAGGCCCGTCCCTATTCAGATCCCGATCGGACGTGAGGCTGAATTCAGGGGGTCGATCGATCTTGTGAGGATGAAGGGGTTCTTTTACGACGATGAGACGTTGGGCGCCAAGTACAAGATCGATGAAATTCCCAGTGAACTCCTCGCTCAGGCCAAAGAATACCGAGAGAAAATGCTGGACGCCGTAGCGGAATTCGATGATCAGGTCATGGAAAAGTATTTGAACGGCCATCCGTTGACGGAAGAAGAGGTCATGCGTGCGATCAGGGCCGGAACCATTGCGATGAAAATCACTCCCGTGCTCTGTGGATCGGCCTTCAAGAACAAGGGTGTGCAGCAGTTGTTGGATGGTATCGTCGACTATCTGCCCTCCCCGCTCGATATTCCTCCGGTGAAAGGAGTGGATCCAAACAGCGGGAAGGAAGTGGAGCGAAAATCAGACGATGGCGAACCATTTGCGGCCTTGGCATTCAAGATCATGTCCGATCCATTTGCGGGTCAATTGACGTATTTTCGGGTCTATTCCGGGACGCTGAAGACCGGCACACCGGTTTTGAACGTGACGAAAGGGAGTAAGGATCGGATCGGGCGTCTCTTGAAAATGCACGCCAATAAGAGAGAGGAAATCGACGAGGTATATGCCGGGGATATCGTCGCGGCCGTGGGCCTCAAGGGGGCCACTACCGGAGACACGTTGGCGGATGAGAAGCAGCCGGTGCTGCTGGAAATCATGAAGTTTCCTGAACCAGTCATCGCGATGGCGATCGAGCCGAAGACCAAGCAAGATCAAGAAAAGATGGGGTTTGCACTCCAAAAGCTGGCGCAGGAGGATCCGTCATTCCGGGTGCGGACCGATGAGGAAACCGCTCAAACGATCATTGCCGGCATGGGGGAGTTGCACCTCGAAATCATCGTTGATCGAATGTTGCGCGAATTCAAAGTCGAGGCGAACGTCGGAAAGCCTGAAGTGGCATTCAGGGAAACGATCAGGCGAAAGGCTGAAGCCGAGTCCAAATACATCAAACAAACCGGCGGTCGCGGACAATATGGTCATGTCGTCTTGACGGTCGAACCATCCGAGTCGGGCAAGGGGTTGGAGTTTGTCAACAAGATCGTGGGGGGGGCGATTCCAAAAGAGTATATCCCCGCCATTGAAAAAGGCGTTCGTGAGCGGATGGAGACGGGAGTCGTTGCCGGGTATCCTTTGCGAGACGTAAAGGTCACGGTAATCGACGGTTCCTATCACGATGTCGATTCGAATGAAATGGCATTTAAGATTGCCGCCTCGATGGGCTTTGCCGATGCCTGCAAAAAGGCCGATCCGGTCTTGCTCGAACCGATCATGAAGGTTGAAGTTTTGGTTCCGCAGGAGTTTATGGGAGACGTTATCGGCAACTTGAACGGGAGGCGGGGTAAGGTGCAGGGCATGAAGGTCCGGGCCGGTGCTCAGGCAATTGAAGCCGCAGTCCCTTTGATGGAAATGTTCGGCTATGCGACGGACCTGCGATCTCGGACGCAGGGACGAGCAACGTACAGTATGGAGTTTGACCGGTACGAGCAGGTGCCAAAGAACATTGCGGAAGCCATCATCAAGAAATAGCGGTTCGTGAATCAGGGGAGGGAGTAGGGTATGGCGAAGGCGAAGTATGAGCGGAAGAAGCCGCACGTGAACATTGGGACGATCGGGCACGTGGACCACGGGAAGACGACGTTGACGGCGGCGTTGACGAAAGTGTGTGCGGACAAGGGGATGGCGAAGTTCGTGAGCTATGACGAGGTGGCGAAGGCGAGCGAGAGCCAGGGGCGGCGGGATGCGACGAAGATCATGACCATCGCCATCAGCCACGTTGAGTATGAGACGGACCACCGGCATTATGCGCACGTCGATTGTCCGGGCCACGCCGACTACGTGAAGAACATGATCACCGGGGCGGCGCAGATGGACGGGGCGATTTTAGTGGTGAGTGCGGCCGACGGCCCCATGCCGCAGACCCGGGAGCATATTCTCCTGGCGCGGCAAGTCGGGGTGCCGTACATCGTGGTGTTCTTGAATAAGGCCGACAAGGTGGACGACAAAGAGCTGTTGGAGCTGGTGGAGCTGGAAGTGCGGGAGCTGCTGACGAAGTACGGGTTCCCGGGAGACAAGACGCCGATCATTCAGGGCAGCGCCTTGAAGGCGATGGAAGGCGATGGCGGCCCGCTGGGGGTGCCCAGCATCATGAAGCTGTTGGAGGCGGTGGACACGTACATTCCGACGCCGCAGCGGCCGATCGACAAGCCGTTCCTCATGCCGATCGAAGACGTGTTTACCATCAGCGGCCGCGGGACGGTGGTGACGGGGCGCTGTGAGCGGGGCATCGTGAAGGTGGGCGATGAGATCGAGATCGTGGGGTTGCGGGCCACGCAGAGCACGGTCGTGACGGGTGTGGAGATGTTCCGCAAGGTGCTCGATGAGGGGCAGGCGGGCGACAACATCGGGGTGCTGTTGCGGGGGACCAAGAAAGAGGATGTGGAGCGGGGGATGGTGCTCTCGAAGCCCAAGACGATCACGCCGCATACGAAGTTCAAGGCGGAGATCTA
>LVWS01000025.1 GCA_002083365.1 Nitrospira sp. SG-bin1
TCACGCCGCATACGAAGTTCAAGGCGGAGATCTATGTGTTGACGAAGGAAGAAGGGGGGCGGCACACGCCGTTCTTCAACGGGTATCGGCCGCAGTTCTACTTCCGGACGACCGACGTGACGGGCATCGTGCAGCTGAATCCGGGGGTGGAGATGGTGATGCCGGGGGACAACGTGAGTGTGACGGCGGAGTTGATCAGTCCGATCGCGATGGATCAGGGGTTGCGGTTTGCCGTGCGCGAGGGCGGCAAGACCGTCGGCTCCGGCGTCGTGACCGAAATTCTGGCGTAAAAGAGGCAGTGGTCGCCTGACAGCTTAGGAGCTAATGAAGTGAAAGTCGATCAGCGGATCAGAATCAGATTGCGGGGGTTTGACTACCGAGTGCTGGATCAGTCGGTCATGGAAATTGTCGAGACCGTGCGGCGCAGCGGAGCCAAGGTGGTGGGGCCGATTCCGCTGCCCACGAGGATTGAAAAAATCACGGTGCAACGGTCGACGCATGCCGATAAGAAGTCCCGCGAGCAATTTGAGATGCGTACCCACAAGCGATTGCTCGATATCATGGAGCCCACGCCTGAAACTATGGATTCGTTGATGAAATTGAATCTCGCGGCAGGGGTGGATGTGGAGATAAAGCTCTGAGTTTGAGATTGAGGCCGGCATGGTTTCCGTCGTCCTCTCAATTATGTATGTATGCGGTGAGTCAATGACGAATGGATTGATCGGTAAAAAGCTGGGCATGACCCAAATCTTTGATGAAAGTCGTTTGACGCCGGTAACGGTGATCGAGGCGGGTCCATGTCGAGTGGTGGCGGTGAGAACGAAAGAGCGGGATCGATATGAAGCGGTTCAGCTTTCTTTCGGTGAAGTCAAGGAACGAAAGCTGTCGAAGCCGGAGTTGGGCCATTTGAAGAAGAATCAAGCGCCACCGAGTCGGGTATTGCGCGAGTTCAAGAAAGACGGCGAAACGACGGTCGGGCAGTTGGTGACGGTTGGTATGTTCAAGAAGGGCGATTGGGTCGATGTCATCGGCGTATCGAAGGGCAAAGGATATCAGGGTGTAGTGAAGCGGCATCACTATGCGGGAGGTCCCGAATCGCATGGGTCCATGTTTCATCGGGCGCCCGGTTCCATCGGAGCGAGTTCGTTTCCTTCTCGCGTGTGGAAAGGGAAGACTCTGCCTGGTCATATGGGGTCGGAGCGCGTCACGGTTCAGCGGTTGAAGGTCATCGAGTCGCGATCCGAGGAGAATCTACTTTTTGTCCGGGGAGCCGTCCCGGGGGCCGCGAATGGCGTCGTTGTCGTGCGAAAGTCTAAGAAGAGTTAGTATGCCTACTATCGATCTGGTGGATTTGAAAAAAGTGAAGGTGGGGACGGTCGATTTATCTCCACAAGTATTCGGCTGTGAACCTCATTCTGCGTTGGTGCATGAAGCGGTCGTCATGCAGCGGGCCTGTGAGCGCAGAGGGACTGCTTCTACGTTGCGTCGCGGTGAGGTGAGCGGATCCGGTAAAAAACCATGGAAGCAGAAGCATACGGGACGAGCCAGGGCCGGGTCTCTTCGCTCTCCTGTCTGGCGTCATGGGGGCAGTGTTTTTGGACCAAAGCCCAGGAGTTATGCCTATTCGATGCCGAAGAAGAAGTATCGAATGGCACTTCAGAGCGCATTGTCCGACAAGGTGAGGGAGAATAAGTTGTTTGTCGTGTCCGAGCTCTCTCTTCAGCAGCCAAAGACGAAGCTGCTCGCCCAAGCCTTGAGGCAATTCAGTGGAGAGGGGCATACATTGCTGGTTGTCGGGAAGGGGCAGTCGGAAATTTTACAGGCCGCAGGTAATCTGGACGCGGTGACAGTTCTGAGTGCGGATCAGCTGAACGTGTATGACGTTGTTCGCGCACACGTGATCATGATTTCTGAGCGAGAGATCGGTCCTGTGAGCGAGGTGTGGTCATGAAAGTCGAGAGGCACAGAGTTTTGATTCAGCCATTATTGACGGAGAAAATTACGGGGCTGCGAGAGCAAACGAATACGGTGGGTTTCGTGGTTCATCCTGAAGCGAATCGTATTCAAATCAAGGAGGCGGTCGAGGCTCTCCTTAAAGTCAAAGTCGAAAAGATCAACGTCATGAATGTTCGTGGGAAGGTCAAGCGACTCGGACGGTTTTCGGGGAGGCGGTCGGATTGGAAGAAGGCGTTCGTTACCCTCAAAAAAGGGGAAAAGTTGGAGATGTACGAGAGCGCCTAGCTTGGAGTGAGGGAAGGCCTGGCTGATTGTCGACGCTTAGGAAGGTGAGGGCCACATCATGGGGTTGAGATCATATCGTCCAACATCTCCGGGGCGCCGTGGTATGACGGCCGTCGTCACGGAGGAGTTGACGGACAAGAGACCTGAGAAGTCGCTGACTACTTTTCACCCTCGGACCGGGGGACGGAACAATGATGGGCGAATGACGGTCCGATTTCGTGGGGGAGGGCATAAGCGGCTCTATCGCACGATTGATTTTCTGCGTGACAAAGTCGGCATCTCGGCGAAGGTTGAGGCGATTGAATACGATCCAAATCGCTCCGCAAGAATCGCTCTCCTGAAGTATCGAGACGGGGAAAAGCGGTATATCTTGGCTCCAGTCGGATTGAACCTGAATGATGAAATACAATCCGGGCCCGAAGCGGAGATTAGACCGGGAAATGCTCTTCCGTTGGCCAGTATGCCTCTTGGGACGACCATCCACAATCTTGAATTGAAGGTCGGTAAAGGCGGACAGTTGATCCGAAGTGCCGGGGGATTCGCGCAGGTCATGGGACGCGACGGCGATTATGTGCAGGTGCGTCTCAAGTCCGGAGAGATGCGAAGAATTTTGGGGGCCTGTATGGCCACCGTCGGGCAAGTCGGTAATGTCGATCACGAGAATGTCAGCGTTGGAAAAGCCGGCCGGAGTCGTTGGAAGGGAAAAAGACCCCATGTACGAGGGGTGGTCATGAATCCCGTTGATCATCCTCACGGTGGTGGAGAGGGAAAGTCCGGGCAGGGAAATCCCCATCCGGTATCTCCATGGGGCCTTCCGACGAAGGGTTACAAAACCCGGCAGAACAAGAGAACGGACAAGTTTATCATCGCTCGACGTAAGTCAGGGGTGCGCAATGCCTAGATCCGTAAGCAAGGGAGCATTTGTCGACGATCATCTGCTTAAAAAAGTTGAGCAGATGAATCAGACAAAGGATCGAAAGTTGATTAAAACGTGGTCGAGGCGGTCTACGGTTGTCCCTGACATGATCGGTCATACCTTTGCCGTTCATAATGGTAAGAAGTTCATTCCGGTCTTCGTGACCGAAAATATGGTCGGTCATAAACTCGGCGAATTCGCTCCGACGAGGTTTTTTAAAGGGCACGGCCAGGCGAAAACGGAAAAAGCCGTCGCCCTTAAGTAGGGGCTCTTGGTCGGATGGAAAATGCAGTGGCATCAAGCAGATCATGTGGAATTGATCGGTAACAGGGTTGAAGATGACTGAAGCACATGCGGTTCTCAGGTTTGTTCGTGTGGCGCCTCGCAAAGCTAAGCCGGTGATCGATATGATCCGGGGACGGCAAGTGCCGATGGCGCTCGCTATGCTGAAGCACACTCCTCGTCATGCCGCGAGGGTGGTTGAAAAAATCGTTCGGTCTGCGGTGGCGAATGCCGAGCTGAAAGAAATGGGTGATAGTGAATCCATGATCATCTCGAAAGCTTTCGTCGATTGCGGCCCTACGTATAAGCGTGTGCGAGCGAGATCGATGGGGCGCGCCAACGCAATTCAAAAACGAACGAGCCATATTACCGTCGTCGTGGCGGCACCCGAAGTGCAGGGCAAGAAAAAATAGACATTTCTTTTTATTGAGGCATGTGACGCATGGGTCAAAAAACAAATCCCATTGGTTATCGATTGGGCTACAACTATACCTGGAGCTCCCGTTGGTATGCGGGTAAAGATTATGCCAAGCTGCTCCATCAAGATGTGAAGATTCGAAAGATGGTCAAGGCTCGGCTGTATCATGCCGGCGTATCGAAGGTGGAAATCGAACGATCCGGAGACCAGACTAGGGTGATCATACACACGGCGCGTCCCGGTATCATCATCGGACGCAAGGGGGCCGAAGTCGACAAGTTGAAGGCCGACCTCGAAAAGCAGTACGGCGGACAGGTCTACATTACGGTTAAGGAAATCAAGAAACCCGAACTGGATGCGCAATTGGTTAGCGAAAATGTTGCGACTCAACTCGAGAAGCGAGTCGCCTTTCGTCGGGCTATGAAGCGAAGTGTCCAGTCCGCCTTGAGGTTGGGTGCCCAGGGCATCAAGATCATGGTCGCCGGCCGCTTGGGTGGGGCCGAAATCGCGAGGACTGAATGGTATCGAGAAGGACGTGTGCCGCTGCACACTCTGCGAGCCGAAATAGATTATGGATTCGCGGAAGCGCATACGACGATGGGCCAGATCGGGGTGAAGACCTGGATCTACAAGGGGGAGCTGCTTCCTGTTCAACCTATGAAGGCCGAATCATCTTTAGATCGACGGTTTGGGTGAGGAGACTGAGCTGTGTTAGCGCCTAAGAAAGTCAAATTCAGAAAAATGCAGAAAGGCCGGATGACGGGTAAGGCCTATCGAGGGGGGCAAATTACCTTGGGTGAGTTCGGTCTGAAAGCATTGGAGCCGGGATGGGTGACGAGTCGCCAAATTGAGGCCGCACGTATTGCGATTACTCGGTACGTAAAACGAGGGGGGCAAGTGTGGACACGCATTTTCCCCGATAAGCCGATTACCAAGAAACCGGCCGAAACTCGAATGGGTAAGGGAAAGGGCAATCCGGAATACTGGGTGGCGGTCGTGAAGCCCGGCAGGATTCTTTATGAGATGGACGGGGTGACTCCAGAAATTGCCCGAGAAGCCTTTCGTCTCGCCTCCCACAAGTTGCCCATAGCGACGAAGTTGGTCGTTCGTGGAGAGTTCGGATAGGTTTTTTTGAAGGGTGTGAGGATAGAAAGAGGAGCAGGGGATATGGCGTTGGACGTCAAAGAGCTCCGGCAATTGGGAGCAGATGAGCTTGTAGAAAAAGAAAAGCAGCTTGTGCAAGAGCTGTTTAATCTACGCTTTCAGTTCGGCTCGGGGCGTCTTGAGAATCCTATGCAAATCCGAAAAACAAAACGGGATATTGCGCGGGTGAAAACGGTTCTCCAGCACATGAAGGCCCAGGCAACGGGGGCGAAGAGGTAGGGGACGCTATGGCTGAGGTGGTAAAGCGCCGTCATTGGTACGGTGACGTCGTCAGTAATAAGATGCAGAAGACGGTCGTGGTCGTTGTTTCTCGATCGGTTATACATCCGGTCTATAAAAAAGTTCTCAAGCGAGTGACAAGGCTCAAGGCGCACGATGAAGGTGGCATGTGCAAAGTGGGAGATCGAGTCAAGCTCGTGCAAACCAGGCCGCTGAGCAAAGAAAAAAACTGGCGTGTCGTTCAAGTCATGGAAAAAGGTCAACCTGAAAAGTAAACGTACGGTATTTCATGAAGATCTTCGGTTTTTGTTGCGCGTAGGGCGCCTAGGAATAGAGCGATGATTCAGAACTATACATATATGGATGTGGCCGATAATTCCGGAGCGAAACAGGCCATGTGTTTTCATGTGTTTGGGGGGACGAGACGGCGGTATGCCTCGTTGGGCGATGTCGTAGTGGTAGCCGTCAAGGAGGCGATCCCACAAGCTAGCGTCAAGAAGGGCGATGTGAGTCGAGCGGTCATTGTCCGAACGACGAAAGAGGTTCGTCGGGAAGATGGGTCGTACATTAAATTCGACCGAAACGCGTGCGTCCTCATCAACAAGGAGGGCGAACCGATTGGAACGCGCATATTCGGGCCTGTCGCCCGAGAGCTCCGTTGGAAGAAATTCATGAAGATCATTTCGCTAGCACCTGAGGTTTTGTAGGGCAGAACGAACGAGGGGCATTGTGGAAGCACTCCGAAAAAGCAGAATTCGAAAAGGGGATACAGTGGTCGTGGTATCTGGCCGAGAGCGAGGCAAGACCGGGAAGGTGCTGTCAATCGATCTGCAAGCCGGCAAGGTTGTCGTCGAGAAGCTTAATATCATCAAGCGCCACACCAAACCGAATCAGAAGGCGAAGCAGGGAGGTATTCTCGAGCGAGAAGCCCCTCTTCAGATCTCCAACGTCATGTTTCTCTGCCCGGTCACACAAAAACCTACCCGGATAGGCGTTCGGGTTTTGGAGGACGGGCGTCGAGTACGTTTCAGCAAAAAGTCCAATGAGACCGTAGAATAGGTTGCGCAATGGCCAAGGAACCGAAAAGCCGATCGAGTAAACCGTCGGAGCGAAAGTCCCCGAAAAAAGAGCCCGCTCAGCAGTTGGATCAAGGAAGTGAAGAGTCCAAATTCCGACCGCGGCTCCGTGACATGTACGAGCAGCAGGTGGTTCCCGCACTCATGAAGGAGTTTGGGTACAAGAACGTGATGCAGGTTCCCAAGCTTGAACGGGTTGTGTTGAACGTCGGAATGGGTGAGGCGATTCAGAATGTGAAGCTTTTGGAAAGTGCGGTGACTGAATTGGGAATGATCACCGGTCAAAAGCCGGTCGTCACTCGAGCCAAGAAAGCCATCGCTGGATTCAAACTTAGACAAGGATTGCCCATCGGTGCAAAGGTGACGCTCCGTAGCCGGCGGATGTATGAGTTTTTTGATCGTCTGGTCACGTTGGCGCTTCCTCGAATCCGAGACTTCCGCGGTGTTTCTCCCAAGGCTTTTGATGGTCGTGGGAATTATACTCTTGGCTTAAAAGAGCAGCTCATCTTCCCTGAAATCAAGTACGATGAAGTGGCGTCCATCCATGGAATGGACATTACGGTTGTCACCACGGCCAGGACAAACGACGAAGGGAAAGCTCTTTTGAAGCACCTTGGTATGCCGTTTCGTGCGTGAGAGAGAAGTGAGTAAATGGGGTCTGTCTGAACGGAAGGAGTGCGTGTGTCACGACTGGCACTGAGGAATAAGGCAGCGACGAAGCAGAAGTTTGCCACGAGGGACTACCATCGATGTGGAGTCTGCGGTCGAGTGCGCGGATATCTCCGTCGGTTTCGGATGTGTCGAATTTGTTTTCGAATGATGACTCTGCGCGGGGAGATTCCCGGAGTGCGAAAGTCCAGCTGGTAGCTCGTGTGCTTCCGTTGGTGACTGCTAATGGAGGAGAGAAGGATATAGTATGGTTACCGATCCGATCGGCGATCTTCTTGTTCGTTTAAAGAATGGCGCTCAACGCCGTTTTGAAACCGTCACGGTTCCTACCTCAAAGCTGAAACGTGCCATTTTAGAGATTTTGAGGAAGGAAGGTTACGTTGATGCAGTCGAGGACGGAGTTCATGACGGGCACCCGGTTCTTACCGTGCGTCTTCGGTATGTGGGCGAGGGGCAGCCTATGATTACCGGATTGGAGCGCGTCAGCAAGCCAGGACGCCGTGTCTATGTGGGAAGTCAAGATATTAAGAAAGTCCGTAATGGGATCGGTGTGTCCATCCTTTCCACCTCAAAAGGAATCATGACCGACCAGGAATCCCGTAAGAGTCGCCTTGGCGGAGAAGTTCTCTGCTCCGTATGGTGAACCGGTGAATCACCTCGATTTTGAATGAAGGATATAACAGACCATGTCCCGCATTGGAAACAAGCCGATTGCAATTCCCAGTGGAGTGGAAGTCAAAGTTGCAGGGTCAACCGTATCCGTCAAGGGTCCGTTAGGCAAGCTGGATTGGTCGCTCGTCCACGGGGTGAACGTTGCGGTCAATAACGGTCAAGTCGTTGTCGGCCGTTCCAGTGACGATCGCAAGTTGAGGGCGCTTCACGGACTGACCCGTGCGGAACTGAATAACATGATCCACGGAGTCACCAAAGGATATGAACGTTCGATGGAAATCACCGGAGTGGGCTACAAGACGCAGCTTCAAGGTCGGACGTTAAGTTTTAATGTGGGCTATATCAATCCTGTGCTTTATCAAGTGCCAACGAGCATCGATGTGAAGGTGGACAAGCAGACACTCATCAACATCAAAGGCGTTGACAAGCGATTGGTGGGCCAAGTGGCCGCTGATCTGCGGGCCATTAAGCCGCCAGATGTCTATAAACAAAAGGGTGTTCGTTACGCGGGCGAGACATTGCGCAAGAAAGAAGGGAAGACAGGGAAATAGGAATTGGCCATGAATGCTGCAGACAAGGTTCGACAGCTTGATAGACGGCGACGGCGAGTGAGGCAAGTCATTCTCGGTACGGCGGAGCGGCCTCGCCTGAATGTGTTCAGAAGCGCGGCCCATATTTATGCCCAGGTTATCGACGATATTCGAGGCGTGACTCTGGCCGCCGCGTCATCGCTCGATAAGTCCGTCCGTAAATCCCTCAAATCGACCGGTGGAATTGAAGCGGCTAAGGCAGTGGGGAAATTAATCGCCGATCGTGCCAAGGCCGCCAAGGTGAACACCGTGGTTTTTGATCGAGGTGGCAGGATGTATCACGGGCGAATCAAGGCGCTCGCGGATGCCTCACGCGAAGGGGGTTTGCAATTCTAGTGAGCTGGATGTAAGGCGAGCAAAGAGGATGAGTGAACTCCTTGCCAAGCCATAACGAATGTAGGACTGAGGGGTAAGAGCGTGCGAGTCAATCCGGATGAATTAAGCCTGAAGGACAAAGTCGTATTTATCAATCGTGTTGCAAAAGTTGTAAAAGGTGGAAAACGCTTCAACTTTTGTGCCCTCGTGGTCGTCGGTGATGGCCATGGATGGGTTGGGATAGGAAAAGGAAAGGCGGCTGAGGTCCCGGTGGCGATTTCTAAGGCCGTCGAACAAGCCAAGAAACATCTCGTTCACGTCCCGCTGAAAGGTGGAACTATCCCACATGAGGTGCATGGTTTGTTCGGAGGGGAGCACGTATTGCTGAAGCCTGCCGTCGATGGTACCGGAATCATTGCCGGTGGGGCGGTTCGCGCCGTCGTGGAGCTCGTCGGCGCGCATAATGTCATTGCGAAGACTTTGGGTCGCGGGAATCCGTTCAATGCGGTTCGCGCGACGTTGGACGGGCTCACCCAACTGAGAAATTTGGACGACGTTCTTCGCTTCCGTCGGCAAGCGCTTCCAGACGGCCGAGAAAGGGCCGCGGTCCAATGAGCACATCAAAAAAGACATCCGGAACCGCCGCAGATCAGGGTGCTCAAAGCGTGCGCGTGACATTACGGCGCAGCCCTATTGGAACACCGGAGAGGCATCGTCTTGTTTTGCGGGGACTGGGCCTTCGACGTATCCGACAAACGGTTATCCATCCTGACACGCCTCAGGTGCGAGGGATGATTCAAAAAGTGGGTTACTTACTTGAAGTTGGAAAACCATGAATCTTCATGACTTGGCTCCCGCGCAGGGGGCAAAAAAGCGAAGGAAACGTATAGGACGGGGACCGGGATCCGGTCATGGTAAGACTGCGACCAAAGGTCATAAGGGATTACTGGCTCGATCGGGGGGCGGTAAACGTCCTGGGTTTGAAGGCGGGCAGATGCCGTTGGTGCGTCGATTGCCAAAATTCGGGTTCAACAACCCTTCTCGAGCGGAATATGCCGTCGTCAATCTTAAAAGTTTCGAACGGTGGGTTGGCAACGAGACGATCACGCCGCAAGCCATGGTCGATGCTGGTTTGGTCAAACGAAAAAAGCTGCCGATTAAAGTTCTTGGCAATGGTGAGGTAAAGAAGTCGCTGGTTGTTCAGGCACATAAGTTCAGTAAATCGGCTGAAGCAAAGATCCAAGCGGCCGGCGGGAGAGTCGAGGTTATCGGCGGTGCTTGAACGGCTTCTGACCAGTTTTCAGAATATCTTCAAGATTCCCGAGCTTCGTACGCGGGTTCTCTTCACGCTCGGAATGCTGGTGGTGTATCGGATCGGGTCTCACATCCCGACTCCCGGTATCAATGGCGATGCCCTGTCCGAGTTTTTACAGAAGCAGGGTGGGGCGTTGCTGGGATTCCTCGACATTTTTTCCGGCGGATCCTTGTCCCGTCTGACGATCTTTGCGCTGGGTATCATGCCGTACATCAGCGCATCCATCATTCTTCAATTATTGACGGTCGTCATCCCGCATTTGACCAAGTTGGCTAAGGAGGGTGAGCGAGGCCGAAAGAAAATCATTCAGTATACCCGGTTCGGGACCATTGGCATTGCCCTGATTCAGGGATTTGGTATTGCGGTCGGTCTGGAACAAATGAATCAGGGAGCCTTCGTGCTCAGTGCTGGATGGGGATTCCGCCTCATGACGGTCATCACCTTGACGGCCGGCACCGGGTTTCTGATGTGGCTCGGTGAACAGATCACAGAGCGCGGAATAGGCAATGGAATCTCTTTAATTATTTTCGCGGGGATTGTCGCCAGGCTGCCTGCGGCGGTGGCTCAAACCTACAATCTGTATGAAATCGGCCAACTCAATGCGTTTTTACTCATTGCCTTGGCTCTCTTAATGATCGGCGTCGTCGCCGCCATTGTGTTTTTGGAAAGTGGCCGACGGAAAATTCCAGTGCAATACGCGAAGCGCGTGATTGGACGACGGGTCTATGGAGGGCAGAGTACGCACATCCCGTTGAAAATCAATACGGCCGGAGTCATTCCTCCGATATTTGCTTCCTCAATCATCGCATTTCCCGCGACTATCGCCGGTTTTTTTGAGACACCGTGGGTGAAATCAATTGGAGCTCAGCTGGCTCCCGGATCGCTGCTCTACACGTTGTTGTATGTGGGGCTCATCATCTTTTTCTGTTTCTTCTATACTGCGGTCGTCCTGAATCCGGTCGATATGGCGGACAATATGAAAAAGTACGGAGGTTTTATTCCTGGAATCAGGCCAGGACAACGAACATCCGACTATATCTACAATGTCCTCACGAAGATTACATTTGCCGGAGCTATTTACCTCGCCATCGTCTGCGTGATTCCTGAATTCTTAATTTATAAATTGAATGTTCCCTTTTATTTTGGCGGTACTTCCTTGTTGATTGTCATTGGTGTGGGGCTGGATACGGCCCAGCAAATTGAATCTCATATGTTGATGCGGAATTACGAAGGATTTTTAGGCAAGGGTATGGCTCCGTTGCGCGGGAGAAGCGGGTAAGATCATGCGGCTTGTGTTCCTCGGCGCTCCGGGTGTTGGAAAAGGCACACAGGCTGACAAAGTCGCCGTTCAGTATCGCATCCGTAAGATTTCAACCGGTGATTTGCTTCGCGAGGCGGTTCGCAACCAGACACCGCTTGGCCTTGAAGCGAAAGTGCATATGGATGAGGGTCGGTTGGTTCCAGATTCAGTCGTTATCGGACTAGTACGGCAAAAACTGGCTGACTCATCACATGCCAACGGGTTTATTCTCGATGGGTTTCCGAGGACAGTTCCTCAGGCTGAGTCCTTAGCAAAGGTGCTTGCGGAACGAGGCCTTCATCTGGATCGGGTGATTAATTTTAGGGTTTCTCGGGAAGAAATCATCAAGCGATTGAGCGGACGACGGAGTTGTCCCAAATGTCAGGCTACTTATCACGTAGCCTTTGCTCCATCGAAGAGCGGCACCCTGTGTGACCGATGTGGAGAGACCTTGGTTCAACGAAGTGACGATCAGCGGGAGGCGATTCAGATGCGCCTCCGTGTATATGAAGAACAGACAGCGCCGTTAATCACCTTCTATGAGAAGCAGGGGTTATTGTCGCATCTTAACGGTGCCGAGGCTGTTGAAACGGTATACCACAACCTCGTGAAAGTGCTCGCGACACCCCAGCCGGCATGATCATTCTCAAAACGCCCGCCGAGATAGCGGTGATGGCAGAGGCGTCTAGAGTGGTGGCGGAGGCGCTCGCGATTGTGAGGGAAGCGGCTTGTCCAGGCATCAGCACGGAGGAACTGGACCGTATCGCCGAGGAAGCGATACGGGCAAGGGGCGCGGTTCCGGCATTCAAAGGCTACAGGAACTATCCCAAGACTCTCTGTGCATCCGTGAATGAGCAAGTCGTTCACGGGATCCCCTCGAAGCGGAAGCTGAAGGAAGGGGATATCATTGGACTGGATCTCGGTGCTATCGTAGGTGGTTTCTATGGGGATTCAGCCATAACAATGGCGGTGGGTCGAATCCCTGAAGCAACCGATAAGTTGGTTCGAGTGACGGAAGAGGCGCTTTATCTGGGTATCAAACAGGCTGTAGTAGGCAACCGATTGACGGATATTTCAAACGCCGTACAACAACATGTCGAAGCCGCCGGATTCTCCGTCGTTACCGAGTTTGTTGGGCATGGCATTGGCCGACAACTGCACGAGGAACCTCAAGTTCCCAATTATGGAAAGCCGGGCCAGGGGCCTCGCTTGCAACCAGGCATGGTCCTGGCGATCGAACCAATGGTGAACATGGGGCGAAGTGCCGTTCGCGTTCTTGAGGATCGGTGGACCGCGGTTACGGTCGACGGGAGCCTGTCGGCCCACTTTGAGCATACGATCGCCATTCAACCAAGTGGAGCACCTCGTATTTTGAGTCAATTGGAAACGGCGTAAGGTCGGTTATCAGGAATTTAGAAGGACGTGGCAAAGGAAGACATCATTGAAGTCCAGGGTTCGGTAGCGGAGACGCTTCCCAATGCCATGTTTCGGGTCAAGCTGGATAATGGCCATATCATATTGGCTCACATCTCGGGGAAAATGCGGATGCATTTTATCCGTATCCTCCCCGGCGATAAGGTCACGGTGGAAATGTCGCCATACGATTTGACCAGGGGCCGAATTACTTATCGTTTCAAGTAACGGGAGTGGCGAATTGTCATGAAGGTCAAATCATCAGTGAAACCCATATGTGCCAAATGCAAGGTTGTACGTCGCCGGGGGGTCGTGCGGATTCTGTGCAAAAACCCCCGTCATAAACAGCGACAGGGATAATGAAGAGCCTCAAAGATCACCTTGATGTTCGAGTGTCTGGCAAAGTACTGCGTATGAAGATCGGGAGGGGGAATGGCACGTATTGCTGGGGTTGATTTGCCGCGGAACAAACGAACCGATATCGGATTGAGCTACATTTATGGGATCGGGCGCATGTCGGCTCTGAAGATTCTCCATGAAGCGGGGATCGATGGAGCGGTTCGTGTCAAAGATCTGAGCGAAGATAAGATCGTTAAATTGCGCGAAATTATTGAGCGTGATTATCGGGTAGAGGGGGATCTACGCAAAGAAGTGTCGCTGAATATCAAGCGGCTGGTTGATACAGGGACATATCGAGGGTTGCGTCATCGCAAAGGGTTGCCCGTTCGCGGACAGCGGACCAAGACCAATGCCCGAACGCGTAAAGGACGTCGCGCAGGCGTCAGCAGCAAGCCGAGACCCACAATGGCCAAAGGGTCGTCCAACGCCTAGCCTACTGCAACAGCCAGAGGAGTTCGCATGAGTGTCAAAAAAGGAAAGAAGAAAGAGCGTCGAATCGTTCAAAATGGAGTGGCGCATGTTCAGGCGTCATTCAATAATACGATTGTGACGATCACCGACATGAGCGGGAACACGGTGGTGTGGGCAAGCGCGGGCAATCAAGGGTTCAAAGGATCGCGAAAAAGCACTCCCTTTGCCGCTCAGCGAGCCGGAGAAGCCGCGGCGCGCAAGGCTATGGAAAGCGGGATGCGGCAGGTCGATGTCTATGTGAATGGACCGGGGTCCGGCCGGGAGTCGGCTATCCGTTCACTCCAAGGTGCTGGTCTACGGATCAATCTGATACGCGACGTCACGCCCATTCCCCACAATGGGTGCCGACCGCCCAAACGACGGCGAGTGTGATGTCATGCATGAATGAGTGAAATGGGTGAGCGGGGCCACATGGCCTGATTGTCGGAGGATTAGCGAGTTCTTTTGCGAGGAGGAAGCGGTGGCAAAGTATCGTGGTCCAGTCTGTCGATTGTGTCGGCGAGAAGGAGAGAAACTTTTTCTCAAGGGCACACGCTGTATGACGGAAAAGTGCGCGATTGAACGTCGGAGTTATCCGCCCGGTCAACACGGACAGGGGCGCCAGAGAACTTCGGACTATAGCCTACAGTTGCGCGAAAAACAGAAGCTGCGTCGAATCTATGGACTTCAGGAGCGACAATTCCGCGGTGTTTTTGAACGTGCCGAGCGACATATCGGCGTCACCGGCGAAGCCCTCTTGCGGTTGCTAGAATGCCGTTTGGACAATGTCACGTACCGATTGGGCTTCGGTGCTTCCCGCAAGCAATCGCGTCAGCTGGTGAGCCATGGCCATTTCACGGTAAACGGTAAGAAGATCACCGTGGCTGGGGCCCTGGTGAAACCGGGAGACGTGATTGAGGTTCGTGAGCGGAGTCGCGACGTGGTTGCAATCCAGGCGGCATTGGAATCGGTCGATAGTCGAGGCATACCTGACTGGCTTGAGCTCGATAAAGGCGCGTTCAAGGGTACGGTGCGTGCGTTGCCGGCCAAGGATCAAATTGCGTTGCCGGTCAATGAGCAGATGGTGGTGGAATTGTACTCGAGATAGTCTGCCGGTCTGAGAACGTTCTCTCGACATCGGCGTTATCGGCCGATGTCCTAGTCACTCGATGGTATGGAGGGTGGGTCATGATCAAAGCGATGAAAGACTTTCAGATCCCAATGCGGGTGGAAGTCGACAAGGATGCACAATCTCCCACATTTGGACGGTTCACCACAGAGGCGTTTGAGCGGGGGTTTGGCACCACAATCGGGAATGCCCTCCGTCGCATTCTGTTATCGTCCCTCACGGGTGCTGCCGTAACTACCGTGAAGATCGAAGGGGTCGTCCATGAGTTCTCAACGATTTCCGGTGTCACGGAGGATGTCACCGCGATCATCCTCAATATCAAAAGCCTCCGGCTGGCGCTCCACACGGACAAGCCGAAGACAATACGGTTGAAAAAGAAGGGGCCTGGAGAAGCAAAGGGGTCGGACATTCTCCACGACGGGGACGTCATGATTCTGACGCCGGATTTGCATATTGCCACGCTCGATAAGGATGCAATTCTAGACATCGAAATGACTGTGAAGCACGGCCGTGGATATGTACCGGCCGAGCGCAATAAAGAAGAGGGACTGCCGATCGGAGTGATCGCCATCGATTCCATCTTTTCTCCGATCCGGAGAGTCAATTTTCACGTCGAGAATGCGCGGGTCGGTCGTATGACCGACTATGACAAGCTGACAATGGAAGTTTGGACCGATGGCACGATCAGCCCGCGCGACGCCCTATCTACCGCGGCGGGCATTTTGCGTGAACATTTGGATATCTTTATCAACCCCGAAGAACGCAGCGAAGGGAAGGCCGAAGCGGGTTACGAGGACTCTCAACGGGAGGTGAACAAGAACCTCTCGCGGAGCGTGAATGAGTTGGAGTTATCCGTTCGGGCGGCGAATTGTCTAAAGAATGCGAACATCAAAACGATCGCCGATCTTGTGCAAAAGTCAGAAGGGGAGATGCTCCGAACAAAGAACTTTGGAAAAAAATCTCTCAACGAGATCAAAGAAATCCTGTCTGAGATGGGGCTTTCACTGGGAACAAAGATAGAGGCTGCATCTTCTCCTCATAATGGAAGCCCAAAACCTGAATGATGCTTTCCAATCAAGGGGTTTACCGTGCGACATAGAAAAAAGGGACGACAACTTGGACGGCAGACGAAGCATCGAACGGCGTTGTTTCGGAATCTAGTGACGTCGTTGTTGGACCAGGAACGTATCGAGACCACAGGAGCCAAGGCTAAAGAGATACGAGGGTTTACCGATCGTATGATCAGCCTTGGTAAGGAAGGTACGCTGCCTGCTCGACGGCGTGCTTTGGGTTTCCTTCGCAGCAAGGCCGTTGTGTCTAAATTGTTTGGCGATGTGGCGGCACGATTCAAAGATCGATCCGGGGGATACACCAGAATCGTCAAGACTCGCCGCCGCATTGGCGATGCGGCTGAAATGGTTGCTATCGAATTAGTTTCCCGTCAAGAACTTGCTCCGAAGAAAAAATCTGAAGCGCGAACCGCTCAGCCTACATCCACCGAGACCGGAACATCGGCCTAATCTTCAGCCGCGATATTCAGTTTCCCACCGAGAGACTCCCATGTGTAGGCATGGGGGTCTTTTCGTTTTCAGTTCCCTGGAGGACGTTTACTTGGCTGGTCGTGCATGCTAAGATCGTGCCAGGTATTGCTCTTATGTAACGCAGAGAATCCCTCGAATTTCTAGACCATGTGGGAGCGTATAACAAGACGGATCCTTCTTACCGTATCCATACTATTGGCCACGTTTCTTGGCTATCTTGTCGTCAAGAACGCAGATTCAGTACCGAGTAGCCAGTCCATCGCCCCGGAGTCTATTGAACAAGCGGATGCCAAGATCCTCGAGTTCATCTTTACACAATCGAAGGGAGATGCAGTCCAGTGGCAGGTTCAGGCTAAGCAAGCTCGCATGTTTGAACACGATAAGCGGGCCTTGTTGCAGGATGTGGCCCTCACCTTCTACGGTACTGGGGGGGACAAAGTCACCGTGCACGGGGACGAAGGCACGCTGGATACCGCGACTAAGAACTTCAGGCTTGCGAATCGCGATACTCCCATCGTTGTGGAAACCAGGAGTGGCTACACCATTTATACGAACCACCTGGTATGGACGGACAACGCGAGAGAGATTCGGACAGCGGATCCTGTGCGGATGGTAGGACATGGGTTGGAAGTGAGGGGACAAGGATTGCTTGGGCGAATGGAGTCTGAGGAATTTGAGGTGTTACAGGATGTGCATGTGGATCTGGCTTCTTCTTAGTGTTGTCTTCGTCGGATCCACGGTGGCAGCTCCTTCATCGGAGTCAGGGAACCTGAAGAGGAGCGTGGAGGCGCCCGGCGTCCCCACCACCATCACCTCCAAGAAAATGACGGTGAGGAACCAAGACAGCCAAGCTGTCTTCGAGGAAACGGTTGTGTTGACGCGAGGTCCGCTGACCGTTCATTCGGACAAGATGGTTGTGTCGTTCAACTCCCGCAACCGAGATCCTCTGCCACCCTCTGGTAGAGAAACGGACCAGCAGGACTCCGTTCGACCTTCCTCAACCCCCAAGGAGCACAATACGATGTCGGCCATGTCGAATCGCTCCGTGAACCGCATCGAAGCGACCGGCGGCGCCCATCGTGTCACGATCAAATATGAAAACGGGAACGCGACGTGCCAAAAAGCCGTATATTTCGTTGACGGAGAGAGAATTGTACTGACTGGGGATCCTGTCGCTTGGGAAAAGGGTACGCGCGTCAGCGGCAAACAGATTACGATTTTCTTGGCGGAAGAGCGAAGCGTGGTGGAAGGGGGGTCGCATGTCCGCATCGAAGGTGACGGTCCGAGTCAGCCATGACTCAGATCGTCACGCAGAGTCTGACGCGCTTATGGATCCAATTGCGGCACAGAAGAAGCATTGCTTGCGTGCGGCAGCGCTGGTGAAAAGTTTCCGGGGACGTAAAGTCGTCAAAGGTGTCACGATCGAGGTGTCTGCCGGTGAGGTGGTCGGGCTTCTCGGCCCCAATGGCGCGGGCAAGACCACCATTTTCGACATGATGGTTGGTTTGTGTCAGCCCGATGAAGGGGAGATCAGCTTCATCGGAGAAGCGGTGACCCACCTGCCAATGTACAAACGAGCGCGCATGGGAATCGGTTATCTGCCTCAGGAATCATCGGTTTTTCGACGTCTCTCCGTAGAGCATAATGTCTTGGCGATTCTAGAAATGCTAGGGTATGCTCGTGAAGAGCGAAGCCAGCGGGTCGATGCCTTGCTCAAGGAATTAGATCTCCTCCATATACGAAAAAGTATGGCCTATGCCCTTTCAGGTGGAGAACGCCGACGCTTGGAAATCACACGCGCCTTGGCGGCGACCCCGTCGTTCATGCTGCTGGATGAACCGTTTGCTGGGATTGATCCGATCGCCGTCGCCGATATTCAACAAATCATCATCCGGCTGAAGAACAAAGGGATCGGCATCTTGATTACCGATCACAACGTGCAGGAAACCCTCTCCATCGTAGACCGGGCATACATCATCAATGAAGGATTGATTTTGGAGTCGGGGTCTCCTGAAGTTATTGTGCAGAGCGCAACGGCTCGAGCCGTGTATCTTGGCGAACAGTTCAAGCTATAGAGGAATGGCAGAGGCAGCGATGAAACTTCGTTTGGTTCCCCAACTCACACAAAAGCTCATCATGACGCCTCAGCTGCAGCAAGCGATTAAGCTGCTGCAATTGTCTCGACTTGAGCTACAGCAGAGCCTCACTCAGCATCTCCTGGAAAATCCATTGCTGGATGAAATTCAATCCGATGTGGAAGAAGGTGAGGCCGTGGTAAACGAGGAGAAGGCCGAAGCCGCTCCGTCACTGGAAGGGCAGGACCGTTCGGACACGGCCGTTGAAACCCGTGAAGAACAAGGATCGCCGGAGGAATTCTCCGCGTCGGGATGGGAAGAATACTTTGGCAGAGATCGACGGAGTGGCGAGTCTGAATACGCGTCTGCACAGGATGAGTTCCCGTCGTATGAGCAAACGGTCGCAAAAGCGACGTCCCTTGAGGAACACCTGCTTTGGCAGCTGTCCTTGTCCGGACTTAGCAATCGAGAAAAGGAACTCGGTCGTTTGATCATCGGCAATTTGGATGATGACGGGTATCTTCGTATTTCTCTCGCGGAGGTCGCGGCTGGGACTGATTTTACCGAGTCCGAAGCTGAATCTGTGCTCAAAGATATTCAGACTTTCGATCCGACCGGAGTTGGTGCTAGAGATCTCCCCGAATGTCTTCTACTGCAACTCGGTCATTTGGGCAGGAATCCGTTTGGATCTCTTGGATCCCCGCCCGGTGCATTGAAGGGATCAGTGATCGAGAACATAGTTCTGCACCATCTGAAGGATCTTGAAAAGAAACAGTACGCGAAGATCGCCAAGGCATTGAACATCACGATCGAGGAAGTCTTCCAAGCGACGAAAATCATCGGAGAACTCGAGCCTAAACCCGGGAGACCCTTCGCAAATACTCAGAACTACGTGATCGTGCCTGATGTATTCGTGGTCAAGAATGAGGGGGAATGGGTGGTGCTGTTAAACGACGACGGGCTCCCCCGGATGAGGATCAGCCCGTATTACAAGCAGCTTATATCCTCAGGCCAAGGCGGCACGCCCGAAACCAAAGCGTACATGGATGAAAAAATGCGTGCTGCACAGTGGGTTATTCGAAGTATTGAACAGCGAAATCGGACGATTGTGAAAGTGGTGTCCAGTATCGTCAAGTTCCAAGAGCAGTTTTTCGACCATGGGGTCCAATATCTCAAGCCTTTGGTTCTCAAACAGGTGGCAGAGGATATCGGGATGCATGAATCAACCATCAGTCGGGTAACGGCTAACAAATATATGTATTGCCCTCAAGGTATGTTGGAACTCAAGTTCTTTTTCAACGCAGGGCTTCAGAAAGCTGACGAGCCGTCAGGCATGCATTCCTCGGTTTCCGTCCGGGATATGATCAAGACAATGGTGGGGGAAGAAGATGCGAAGCGTCCTTTAAAAGATGAAGAGATTGCGGCCAGGCTTCGCAAACAAGGGGTGCTTATCGCGCGGAGGACGGTCGCTAAATATCGAGCAGAGTTGAATATCCCATCCGCCAGCCAACGTAAAAGATTCTTTTGATCTCTGGTGCTTCGCATCCAACCAGCTCAAATTGGAGGTGGGCATGAAGCTGAGAATCACAGGTCGCCACATGGACATCACACCAGCGCTTCGGAACTATGTGGAAACCCGATTTGGTCGTCTGGATCGATACGGATTGAAAGTCGGATCGCTGCAGGTGATATTGGACGTCGAAAAACTCCAGCATAAGGCCGAAGTCACCGGAGCAGTGAGTGGCAAACGCGTGCAAGCCAAGACCTCAACTCCTGAGATGTATGCCACAATTGATGCTCTTGTGGACCGTGTGGATGCGCAATTTAGAAAGTGGAAAGACCGCCTCGTCAGTCATAAGCCGACCAAGCCGAAGAGATCATGATCGCGTTTCTCCCGTGAGCCTCACGTGAAATCTGCATGGCTGCCAGGCTCACATGGTTGTGCCTGAATAGCTCGGCCAATGGACCAGGTCCAGTGCGGATTACGTCGTTGAATGAAGGCTGAAGCTATGGACTCCTGATTGGAGTATCTTAGGCATGCCCACGGAGGTAAATGCGACGCCATGACGCGGCTGAATCTCGTCATTATTAGTGGATTGTCGGGTTCTGGGAAAACATACGCCCTTAAAGCGTTTGAGGATGCTGGATATTTTTGCATCGATAACCTACCTCCGGCTCTACTTCCGACCTTTGTCGATCTCTGCAACCAGCAGCATAGTGAAATTGCCAACGTTGCTCTTGGGATTGACATTAGGGAGCGCGCATTCTTTTCAGATTTCGTCGGAATCTTGGAAAGAGTGAAAGCTCTCGGCCATGCCGTGCAGTTGCTGTTTCTTGAGGCTCGTGAAGAGGTCCTGACTAGACGATTTTCAGAGTCCAGGCGTCCCCACCCGCTTTTACCACATCTCCCCGTCTTGGATGGCATCCGATTCGAAAAGGAACGGGTCGCTGAACTCCGACGCCGGGCTGATCGGATCATTGACACATCCGATCTGACCGTCCATGAGCTGGGGGAGTTGCTTGCGAAACAGTTTCAGCGGGAATCATCGGATAGGCGTTTGACGATCTCTCTCATGACCTTCGGATATAAATTCGGGGTGCCGTATGACATTGATTTGTTATTTGATGTACGATTTCTTAAAAATCCGTTTTTCCTACCCGAGCTCAAGCCGCTTTCAGGAGATGATCCGCTGGTCCGGAATTTTGTCCTGACAGACCCAGACGCCGTTTCACTTATGGAGCATCTCGAAGGTCTGCTGAAGTTTCTCTTGCCACTATTCCAGCGAGAGCGGCGTAGTTATCTAACCGTCGGTATTGGATGTACCGGTGGGCGCCATCGTTCGGTCGCAATTGCCGGCCGTCTCCGAGAAAGCCTGGTCGCCCTGGGGTACGATGTCGGTCTCAAACACCGCGATATCGACAAGACATAAGCCATTGCTCAAATAACGGCAATGGCGTTCCTACCGTAATTTTCACTTCCGGCCGCTTTCTTGACAGGTAGAGCATATTGACTATACTTAATTTCGTTAGTATCAAAAAGGCTCATAACCCCGTGTAATTACTGACGTGAAAAAGCCTAAGCCAACATCTAATTTAACAGGTATCAAAGCCTATCAAGTATGCGACTTATTTGACATTTCAAAGGCAACACTCTTCCGCTGGGAACGGGAAGGAGTCATTACTCAACCAGCCAGGGATTGGAGGAACTGGAGACTGTATACCAGGAAGAATGTTGACGAAATCGAAAAAATTATTCGCGCTCGGAAGGCTGTCATGTAAGGTGAGAAGTAACGCATGTTGACTTCATTCAAAAAGCTCGTGGAAACCGATATTCTCACCATGCTGACTCCTCGTCGGCAATTGGTGGGGCTCGATATCGGATCAAGTTCCATCAAGGTTGCTCAACTCAAGGAAAGTAAGGGGCGGTATTATCTTCAAAAATTCGGGATGAAACCGCTGGAGCCTGAAGTGATTGTGGATGGTACGGTCATGGACGAAGGGCGTGTGGTCTCAACGATCCAAGAATTGTTTCAGGAGGCCAACGTCAAAAATAAACATGTCGCCATCTCGATTTCCGGGCATGCCGTTATTGTGAAGAAGATCAGTCTGCCACCCATGCCGGACGAAGAACTGGAGGGGCAGGTGAAATTGGCGGCTGAACAGTACATTCCGTTCGATATTAACGAAGTGAACATCGACTTTCATGTTTTGTCTCCTGATGCATCGGAAGATCAGCAGGGAGATATGTCGGTCATTCTCGTTGCCGCGAAGAAGGACAAGATTAATGAGCTGACCGAGCTTGTGAAGGCCGCAGGACTCGTTCCTATGGTCATGGATGTCGACGCGTTTGCCGTGGAGAATATGCACGCCATCAACTATCCGATGGCACAAGAGGAAACGACGGCGCTGGTGAATCTAGGCGCAAGCGTGATGAATGTGAACATCATCCGTGCCGGGTCGTCATTGTTTACGCGAGATATCCCGTTGGGGGGGAATCGGTACACCGAGGCGATTCAACGCGAGATGGGCTTCTCGTTCGAAGAAGCGGAAGAAAACAAGAAAAAAGATCGAGCTGGCGATTCTGGTGAAATACCGCTCGCCGGCGTTATGGACAGTGTGAATGCGGAGGTCGCATCCGAGATTGCCAGGACTGTGGACTACTTCAAGACGTCGACCGCCAATGCCGAGCTCAGTCGGGTGCTCGTCTGTGGTGGAGTGGCTCGGGCACGAGGGTTGATTCAGCAGCTTGGCGATCGCATGCAGTTACCGGTAGAGATGGCAGACCCCTTCGCCGAGATCGATATCACGGGGTGTGACATCGACCCTGACTTATTGGCAGACTGGGCTCCATCGGCAGCCGTCGGTATCGGATTGGCGTTGAGAGCGGTGGGGGACAGATGATTCGTATTAACCTCCTGCCAGGTGGCCCGAAGGGTCGAACAGCCAAACCCCAATATGATGTGCGAGCACAGGCTCTGCTCGGCGTCGGAGTGATTCTGGTTACGTTGGCCGGCTGTTGGTGGTATTCGGCCTCTTTGGACAGCGAGCTTGAAGCCCGACAGGAGGAAAAGCGAGAAAAAGAAAAGCAAGTGGCTCAGCTCAAAGAACAGGTCAAGCAAGTGCAGGATTTTGAACAAAAGAAAAAACTTCTTGAGGACAAGAACCGGATCATCGACCAACTTGAACAATCCAGAATGGGACCGGTGAAGGTCCTCGACCATGTCAGTCAAAGTTTAGAGCCGCTCAAAGTATGGCTTACCCGTCTGGGCGTGGCATCCGATGTCGTTGAGTTGGAAGGGAAGGCCTTAACGAACGACGACGTGGTGGAATTCGTGAACAACCTGCGACGCACCGATTATTTCACCGGCATTAGTTTGCAGGAGAGTAAGGCCGCGGTAGAAAACAAGATCAATTTGTACCAATTTCGTTTGGTGTTTCGTTTGAAGGGGTAGGGATGGAATTGCCAAAGTTAAACCTTGACGCGCTTCGCAATGTGCCGGCCTCGCAAAAGGCCGCGCTCTTGTTTCTGCTCGTCGGAGGCATGATTGCCGGGTTCTATTTCTACATTGCGGAACCGAAGTCCGCCACCATCACGGCGCTCGAGGCTGAAAATAGCAGGCTTGAAAGTGAAATCCAAACCTTGACCATCAAAGTAAAGCATCTCGATGAATTGGTCGCCGCGAACAAACAGCTTGAGATTGAATTGGCTAAGAAGAAAGAACGGCTTCCCCCAGAGGAAGAAGCGATTATGCTGTTGAAACAAGTCTCCGACCTGGGGGTGCGATTGGGACTCGATATCAAACTGTGGAAACCTGGAGCGCAGGCTGAAGATGCGTCGAAACTTTTCGTCAAGATGCCGGTCAGTGTAGAGGTGGCCGGAGTTTATCACACGGCTGCTCTGTTTTTTGATCGGATCAATCGCCTCCCTCGCATTATTACGGTGTCTGGCTTAAAGATGGGATCTCCAAAGATTGAGCAAGGACGAATTGTATCGCAAACCACATTTGATCTGGTGGCATACGCCGCACCTCAAGAAAAACCGGTTTCCGGAGCAGCTCCTTCGGCTAACCCTCCCAAGGTGGCTCAAGTTGGCAATTAGTCATGAATAAGAAGCCAAGAGAATATACTCGGACCATTGGAGCCAGCGTGGTGTGCGCGTGTGTCATCTTTTCAGCCAGCACAGATGCACCGGCGGAGCCTTCGTCCGTTCCTGGGCTAATAGCCCCGATGAGACAAGATGCTCTCAAGTCGTCTTCTGTACCCGAGATTCCGAGAACGGCACCGCAAGCTATAGAGGCACCACCGTCGGGTTCTAGTTCTTCGACGCTTTCTCAGATTTCCATACCAGACGGTCTCGTTGGAGGAGGATATGATCCTTCAGGCCGCCGCGATCCATTTGCTCCAATCGTGCAGGAGCTTCAGCCGGGAAAGGCAGATACAACTCTTCCACCATTGCAACGCGTGACCCTGACAGAGCTTAACCTTATAGCCATTGTGTGGGGGGCATATGGCTATACCGCTATGGTGCAAACTCCGGAAGGACACGGGTACACAGTTCGGCGAGGAACGAGGATTGGACAAAACAACGGCGTGGTCAGCGCAATTACCGAGCGAGGGATCATTGTCCAAGAACGGTTTACTGATGTGTATGGCAAGAAGCAGGAGCGAGAACATGTGAAGCTCCTACATCCCAAAGAGGGCTCAGAATGAAACCACTATCGTTGCACGCAAACCATACTTCGACCGCTGGACGTTTAATCGGAGTCTGGGGGCTATCGCTAGCGGTGCTCATTGCATGCACCAGCACTCCTGCATTTGCTCAAGGGGTCCGTACGGCAAAGCAAAGCGATGCCGCCCCACGACTGCTGGCACAGACCGTGACTGCCATTGAGGTCCGCCCTGACACTGATCTGGTGACGATCGTCGTTATCGGGGACGGTCAGCTCTTTCCGGAAACCAATTTTTTGGATGAATCCCGTTTGATCGTGGATATTCCAGCCGTGTCCTCCACTCTTAAACGATCGGTGGTCCGGGCCGATCACTACTTGCTCAAAAAGGTCAGGGTGGGAAACCATGCCGATAAGGTCAGACTGGTGTTTGATGTGCCAGAACGACCAGCCTTTTCTCTTACCCGTGAAGACAATAAGGTGTTGATCACACTGAAACCGACCGAGCGGAAAACACTCACAGCTGTTGCCACACAGGTTGCTATTGATGAGGGGGGAGGGGGTTCATTCCGGCCCCAGGCCCGCAAGGCGCTGTTCGAGTCAAGAGATCGCGCAGTCAAGGCAGCGAGAATGGTCGGTCCCAGACAGTCTTCGTTCAAAGTGCAACGGGTACAGATGTCTGGAGAAAATGCTCCGGTTGAGAAGGATGACCGATCCGATGATCTTGTGGCAGGACAAACGCGATATGTTGGTCGGCGTATCTCGCTCGATTTTCAGCAGGCCGATATTACCAACATCCTTCGACTGATCGCCGAGGTCAGCGGCTTCAACATCGTCGTCGGAGAAGGTGTCAAATCAAAGGTCACTATGAAGCTGGTCAGTGTGCCATGGGACCAAGCGTTGGATATGCTGTTGAAAATGAACGGCCTTGGCATGATTCGCCAAGGGAGCATTGTGTGGGTTGATTCGCTGGCGAATATCGCCAAACAGCAAGATGAGGAAGCACGGGCCAAAGAATCGAAGACGAAGGCAGAAGAATTGGTAGACCGCGTGTTCTACATTAGAAACCTTCAGTCGCAGGAAGTGATGCAGTCGTTGCGGAAGTACCTCAGCCCCAGGGGTATCATAGAGTTCAATCTTGGCAGCAACGCACTGATTGTCAGAGAAACCGAATCAAAACTCGCAATCATTAAACAGCTTGTAGAGGGCCTCGATTTGGAAGTTCCTCAGGTTCAGATTGAGGCACGTATCGTTCAAGCCGACACCGTGTACGCGAGAGGCTTGGGAATTCAGTGGGGCTTCCAAGCGGGTAATCGCACACCCACGGATTTCTTTGCCCTCTCGAACATTACCGGCCCATTTGGACAGATAGCCGGGACAGGGTCTAGTACGATTGATCGGAGTTTTCTGGTTAATTTGCCGGCTCAGGTCGGTGGATTGCCGGCCGTCCCGTCTCTGGGGTGGACCTTTGGGAAGCTGGGTGGTGATTTTGCCTTGGATATGAGACTCTCGGCTGGGGAGTTGCTCGGGTTGACTAAGGTGATTGCCGCTCCGAAGATCACGACGCTGGACAAGCGAGAAGCGAAGATTTCCCAAGGTGAATCGATTCCCTTTCAAACCACCTCATTACAAGGTACCCAAACGACATTTGTCGATGCGAACTTGGAACTGAACGTGACGCCACAGATCACGTCGCGTGATCCGAAAGAAGACGGAAAGAGAATTCTGATGCGTGTGCGGGCGACACGCAATGCCGTCGGAGCACGAAGCAATCCGGCCGGTCCGAGTATCGACCGACGCGAAGCTACTACTCAGGTCATTGTCAGAGATGGCGAAACCATGGTGATTGGAGGAGTTTTCGTCGATACTCAAAACAACAATGTTCAAGGCGTTCCCTACCTCTCCCGTATGCCGGTTCTCGGATGGTTGTTCAAGAACAAGTCGGAAGGAGTCTCCAAACAAGAATTGCTCATTTTCCTTACGCCAAGTATCATCAAAACGTAACGATTGTTTCAGCTATCAAGGTAGAGAAAGCGTGGTGATGCTGAGTAGCTCACCACGCTTTTGTTTTTGCTGTCCCAAGGTCATGAGGGATAGCATGCAGCGCATGATCCGTCGCCCATGCGACGGACACGCCTTTTTAGTGACGCCAGGGCTGTGATACGATGCCCACTCCGTGGATACTTCATAGATAAGTGTGCTACAGACCTAGCATAATCCGTTATTCCGACTGATGCTTCAGGACATGAAATGAGAGCCATCTTTACCGTTCCCGTTTCATTGGCCGAACGAAGTTACGAGATCACGATTCAGGCCGGACTTTTGGAAAAGCTCGGCAGGGAGCTGAAGAAACTAGGAGTCACTGGAAAAGTTGGAATTGTGTCCGATCGGCACGTCGCTCGCCACTACCTGAAGAGAAGTGTAGAGACAATCAAAAGGCATGGAATGGATCCCATACCGATCATTCTGACGCCCGGAGAACAGTCAAAAACGTTGACGACTGTGTCGCAAATCCTCGATGTGTTGGCTCGTCACCGATTCGAGCGGTCCTCTATGCTGTTGGCCCTTGGCGGGGGAGTTGTGGGCGACATGGCCGGTTTTGCCGCCTCGATCTACCAACGCGGCATTCCCTATATTCAGGTGCCGACGACGCTTGTTGCACAGGTCGATTCCAGCGTCGGAGGAAAGACGGGTGTCGATCATCGGCTCGGGAAGAACTTGATCGGGTCGTTTTATCAACCGCGCGCCGTATGGATAGATCCGGAGACTCTTCATACCCTGCCTCCTCGGGAATTGGTGGCCGGGTTTGCCGAGGTGATCAAGTACGGCATCATCGCAGATGAGTCGTTCTTTAACTATCTGCAACGGCATATGTCGGATTTGCGGAAACAAGTTCCTCGTACAATTGCCACGGTGGTGAAACGATCGTGTGAAATAAAGGCCGAAGTGGTTGCAGCGGATGAGCGAGAATCCGACCGCAGACGGATCCTCAACTATGGTCATACCATTGGGCATGCGTTGGAAACGTTGGGGGGATATCAATCACTCGTTCATGGAGAGGCGGTGGGGATTGGGCTCGTGCAAGAAGCCGAACTCGCCTGTTTCCAAGAGATCTGTTCTGGTGCAGTAGTCGAGGACATTCGGCGCGCTGTGAAGGATGTGGGGCTGAGTGACCGTATGCCGGGGTGGGCACCGCAGAAGATATGGAAGGCCATGTTGCATGACAAGAAGGTATCTGGAGGGCGAGTCATCGGCGTGTGGCCGGAATGTATCGGACAGGTGCGCATAGGGCCGATTGAAAGACATGTGTTTGAGCAGTGGTACTCCATGTCTCGAGTCTCCTCTCCTCCTGGTCATGCCTCATGACGAGTCTTGCCTCAAAGACTGGTGATGCCATGAATCGATTTCTTGTGCAGATTGCGTTTGGTTTGCGGGAGTAGGCTGGTTCAACCGGAGCTCTATGCGGACATTGCGAATCGCGATGGCACAGATGAACCCGATCGTGGGGGACCTGAGTGGCAATGTCCGTCGTATCGCAACTTGGCTCCGAGAGGCGAAGAAAGCAAAGGCCGATCTGGTTGCATTTCCTGAACTGGCCGTGACCGGTTATCCACCTGAAGATCTTCTACTTAAACCGCAATTTGTGCAAGACAACCGGCGCGCGCTGGGCGAGGTAATCAGAGCCTGTCGAGGCCTTGTTGTGGTGGTGGGTTATGTGGGGCAAGGCGATCAACGTGAGCAGGCCGCTTCGCGGCAACCAATTATCTCGGCCAGTCAAGATGAACTCTATAATGCTGCGGCCCTGATTGCCGACGGACGGCTAGTCGGCAGCTATCGAAAATGGTATTTACCGAACTATGGCGTATTCGATGAAAGCCGTTATTTTCGCCCCGGTCGGAGACTCCCGTTGCTCCTCGTCAACGGAACGACAATCGGGGTGTCCATCTGCGAAGATATTTGGTTACCGGAAGGACCCACCCGTGCACAAGCAGCGGCCGGCGCAGAAGTGATCATCAACATCAATGCCTCTCCCTTTCATGTCGGGAAGAGCCGGTCGAGGGAACAGATGCTCGCGACGAGAGCGCGTGAGAACGGCGTCATTGTGACCTATACCAATACTGTTGGAGGACAGGATGAGTTGATCTTTGATGGGAACAGCCTCATCCTGGATCAATCAGGCAACGTGATCGCGCGTGGCCGTGCATTCGAGGAGGAGTTGCTCGTGGCCGATGTGCCCGTTGATCGTGCCTCACCACGTCATGTGCCTCGTACCCGCAAGACGTCGTTACGTGTCAAGGACACCTCGGTTGTTGACAGAATAGTGGTAAATATGCCAGCAGCCAAGCGGAAACGGACGAGCATTGTACCGTCGCTGGCGGAACCGTTAGCTGAGATGGAAGAAGTGTATCAGGCGCTGATCTTGTCCGTGAAAGATTATGTCGGAAAAAACAGGTTCAAGCGTGTTGTCCTCGGGTTGAGCGGTGGAGTGGATTCGGCATTGACCGCCGCCATCGCAGTGGATGCGCTGGGGATGAACAATGTACTCGGTGTTTTCATGCCGTCTCCCTATACGTCGCATGAGAGCGAAGAGGATGTTGCAGAACTCGTGAGGTGTCTCGGTATTGAATTGAAAGTGATTCCAATTGCCCCGACTTTTGATGCCTATCGACAATCACTGGCACACTCATTTGCCGACCGCCCGGCAGATACGACCGAAGAAAACCTTCAGGCGCGCATTCGTGGGAATATCCTCATGGCTTTGTCCAATAAGTTCGGGTATCTGGTGTTGACCACCGGGAACAAGAGCGAATTGAGCGTGGGATACGCGACGCTGTACGGCGATATGGCCGGCGGGTTCGCCGTCATCAAGGATGTGCCGAAGACGATGGTCTATGAGCTGTCGAAGTTCCGTAATGGTCTTGGTCCATCACCTGTGATTCCCAAGCGTACTCTAGACCGACCCCCGAGCGCCGAGTTGAGACCGAATCAAAAAGATGAAGATTCCCTACCACCGTATCCCATCCTTGATCCCATTCTCCAGGCGTACGTGGGAGAAGATCGCCCGCTCGAGGAGATTGTTGAAGCGGGGTTTGATCGTGCAACGGTCGCCCGTGTGGTGAGGATGGTTGATAACAGCGAGTTTAAACGGCGTCAGGCACCTATCGGTGCTAAGATCACGCATCGCGCCTTCGGCAAGGATCGGCGAATGCCGATCACGAGCGGCTACCGTCTCAAGCAGCCATAATTTGCACTGATTCTGTATCCTAATCATGTAACGCTTGCCGTTCGGCTCTCCGGATTCCGAATGGAAACGAAGAGTGCGATGGTCTCCTCTCACCGTACTCAATCAATGCACGGAGCGTGGGCCATACTAGGTTTAGCCAATTGTAAGGGATTTAAGGATTTCCACGTTGAGTGAGAGAAGAGGATGGGCTATGATGGCTCCCCCTACGCACGGGAAGAGCTGGGAGGTCTGCCCATTGGGTCACGACCGGCCTGGCTCATTGAAGCATTCGTGCGGATTCTCAATGGATCTATCGAAAAGCCGTCAGTAATTCGCGACCTGGTTGGGCAAGGAGGGGCATCGACATGAAATTGGTTGAGGCCATCGTCAAGCCGTTCAAACTTGAGGAGATCAAGGATGCCCTGTTGGAAATCGGTGTCCAAGGAATGACGGTATCGGAAGTCAAAGGGTTTGGGCGTCAGAAGGGTCATAAGGAAACATACCGAGGGCAAGAGTATACGATCGAGTTTGTCCCCAAGGTAAAAATCGAGGTGGCAGTAACGGATGTCCTGGTACCTCGGGTGATTGAGGCCATCACCGGCGCCGCGAAGACCGGGAGCATCGGGGACGGAAAAATTTTTGTTCGAGAGTTGACTGAGGTGGTGCGCATTCGCACAGGAGAAACCGGAGAAACCGCACTGTGACGGTAGAGGATCCGCGCGGTGGAACATGATCGCGGAGGATCTTTTAAAGGAGGAAGGGCATGAACGTGCGTGAGGTGTTGGAGTTCGCCAAGAAGCACAGAGTCCAGATGGTCGATCTGAAATTCGTCGATCTGCCGGGTGTATGGCAACATATGACCATCCCTGTAAGCGAACTAACGGAGAACTTGTTCAAAGAGGGTTCCGGTCTCGATGGATCGTCCATTCGCGGTTGGAAGGCCATCAACAACAGCGACTTGTTGGTCGTGCCCGACCCGGCGACGGCGTGCCTGGATCCTTTTACGGCGGTGCCGACTCTCAGCCTGACCGGCAATGTCGTGGATCCGATTTCCCGCGAAAACTACGAGCGCGATCCCAGGTTTATCGCCCAAAAGGCGGAGCGATACCTCCAGAGCACCAAGATCGGCGACAATTCGTTCTGGGGGCCGGAAGCCGAATTTTTTATCTTCGACCATGCCCGTTACGACCAGACCAGCCACAGCGGCTTCTACTATCTTGATTCCGAGGAAGGTGCCTGGAACATGGGGCAGGAGGGACACAACCTGGGAGGGAAGATCCGGCATAAGCAAGGCTATTTCCCGGTGGCTCCGGCGGATACCCAGCAGGATATTCGAAGCGAGATGGTCCTGGAGATGGAAAAGGTCGGCATCGAAGTCGAAAAGCATCATCATGAGACGGCTTCGGCGGGCCAAGCCGAAATCGATATCCGATTCGATTCCCTCTTGCGCACCGCGGACAAGATGATGATGTACAAGTACATCGTTAAGAACGTGGCGCGCCGACATGGGAAGACGGTGACCTTCATGCCGAAGCCGCTCTTCAGTGATGCCGGGTCGGGGATGCACACGCACCAGAGCATCTGGAAAGACGGTAAGCCGCTTTTTGCCGGAAAGGACTATGCGGGGATCTCTCAGCTCTGTTTGTATTATATCGGCGGCATTCTCAAGCATGCGCCGGCGCTGGCGGCGTTTACGAATCCGACGACAAACTCCTACAAGCGCATCACACCGGGGTTCGAAGCGCCGGTGCTGCTGGCCTATTCCAGCCGGAACCGATCGGCCGGCATCCGTATTCCGATGTATTCCCCGAGCCCGAAGGCTAAGCGGATCGAAGTGCGATTTCCAGATCCCTCCTGTAATCCCTATTTGGCGTTTTCCGCCATGCTCATGGCGGGGCTGGATGGGATCCAAAACAAGATCAATCCCGGTGAGCCAGCCGAAAAAGATCTCTATGATCTCGACCCGAAGGAGGCCGCCAGCATCCCGACTATGCCTGGAAGTCTCGATGAAGCGATCAATAGTTTGGAAAAGGACTACCAGTTTCTGCTCAAAGGCGAGGTGTTTACCGAGGATCTGATCGAAGCCTGGATCGGCTATAAACGAAGCAAGGAAATCGATCAGATGCGCTTGCGGCCGCATCCGTATGAATTCTTTCTCTATTATGACGTCTAGCCTTGGTGGCCACCGATGGGCGCATGATGCAGGACTAGAAGGTCAGCCTGTCCCGCACGCGATCCTCCACAGCGCGTGATTGGCGCTGTGTTCATCTACCGTCTGCCAGTTCCCGTTCTCGATGAAGCCGGGTGCCGATCTCCCTGTGCCCATCTGACGTGAGAATCCAACCACTTGTAGAACGCGAACACGGGATCGCTCACAGTCAAATTCCTTATGGGTTGTGAAGGATAGGAATCGGGTAGTGCTGTTCCATTTGATATCCGTCAATTGCCAGAGAGTGGCACGGGTACTTTCCCGGTGAATCGTGGCCGGGTCATAGTACACGGTTTCTTGCGCAACGGTTTGATAGCGCTTCTCGACCGCATCCCATCCCCCCAAAACCAGCCCAGCGTTCAGTACCAGCACGATGATGAGCAGCAGTTTCGTCATGGCAGGCTACTTCGTGAAGGGTGTCCATACGATCACGGTCTGATCCCTGATTGTATAAGGAGTAGCAGGTAAAACATCAAGCCGCAACATTCGATTCAGCATACTACGCGACTATGGTTTATAGACCCCTTGAGCCTCACCCTGGCATAGGGTATTCTCCGTCCACAACCGAGGAGGGATCTGATGCCGAAGCGAGTCCGCACAGGATTGACGAGGGGTGATATTCTCGATCGGTATGTCGAGCGGTTTAAGCAACAACTCGTGAAATTCCAGCCTTTTCTCTCGCGGAAGCGCGGATCGGCGTCGCTCGAGGACTTCGACGAAGCCGCGGAAGAACTGATCGGCCAAGTATTCGGCGCCGCATCCGATGAATCGGAGGCCTATTTCTTCGCAAAAACCGGAGAATCCGCGCTGTTACCGGAAGAAGCACAGGAAAGCGGAACCCACAATGTTGAACGGGAGAGCCTCCAACAGCGACGGCAAGTGCTGGAAAGCTGTCTGGCGGATCTCGAATTGCGTCGTCGGCTCCAGGCAACGAGGAAGGGGAAGGGGCTTGAGACGGCGCTGGTGGAAGACTACATGTCGCACGATGTGCGGAGCATCCATAAAGAAGCGAGCATCAAACAAGCGGGGCAGCTCTTGCTCAAGCATAAGGTAGGTTCGCTCATCGTCGACGACGGTTCACGATATATCGGCATCATCACCGATTCAGATCTGACACGCAAAGCCGTCGCCAAAGGGCTCGATCCCAACACCACCACGGTGGCGACCTGTATGAGTCGGTCCATCGTCTCCATTGAAGAAGACGAACTCTTGTCCGAAGCGATGTCGTTGATGAAGAAACAGGGAATTCGGCACCTTCCGGTGACTGCGGATGCGACGATCATCGGGGTGCTATCTGTTTCCGATCTCCTTCGGGCCTTTGAAGAGCAGAAAACTTCGTAACTGAATGGCGTCGCTTAGGTGAAAGCCGGGAGCGGTGTCACATGCGACAAGCTGGCCTGATGGCCTCGAGACCCTTCAGCCCAAATGTTGCGAGAGCCGCCTGGTTAACGCCACGGAGGGTGCGCACAGGGTTGGCTTCGGAGCTGAGCGGCATCACCGACATGTCGCACACATAAAGCCGGTCTGTCCCGACGACGCGCAGGTCCTCGTCCACCACGGAGCGACCTGCAAATGGTGCGTCGAGTTGCTGTCGATACGGCATCCGCAGGCTACCGACAGCATGATGCACCGTATCCCAACCGAACCCTCTGCCCCCTTGTCCGTACCGGGCGTTGTCGGCCGGCTGGGCGCGCTGGCCGTTGAACTGAAACTGTGAAAAGATCCGCAGCGTCACGGCGAGAATGACCGTCCCCGCCTGGAAGAACCGGGCCTGTCCCGTCCGGGCATTGGGTGCGACGAGCGTCAGACGGCCGCCATGATCTGCACGTCCTCGACGTAATGGTTGAGGAGTACCTGTAGGCCCGGTCCGTCCCCGTGGCTCACGCCCGGGGTCAGCCCCACCTAGTTCACCAGCAGTTCGGCCGTGTTGAACACACTGGTGCCCTCGGTGAAGAACTCGTCCTTGGGCGTCCCATCCGGCTTGAGATACGGCTGGTGCAAGGCACGCGGAGTCTCTTCGATCATTAAGTCGGTGTTGAGCGGTGATTGCCGCAACCGGTCGACCACGGTTTGGACGGTGGCTCCCATGGAGGTGGACTCGTTCATGGTCAGTCCGGCCTGGTCCAACAGACCGTCCGCCAAATCCTGCCGAACCTGTGGGGGAAGTAGTCGAGCTCCCAGCTCTGGATGCTCGGATGAGCCCTGACCAAAAAATCGATCGGCCGCCGAAGTTCATCTGCGGCTTCTCGCCGATGTAGTTCTGCGCAATGCTGTTGCCGGACGGCCGGAACGTGTCACACCCGAAGTGCCGCGCGAGGCTGCTGTTAGGGATGCGGGAAATATTGTAGACATGGGTGGGGTAGAGGAACGATCCGGCTTCCAACACGAGGATCCGCTTCTGTGAGCCGAGCCGGTCCGCGAGATCATCCGCGAGCACTCCACCGCCGATCCCTGAGCCGACGATGATGATGTCAAAATCATCGCGCCAGCCGGAGTATTCGAGAAACAGCCGTTTCCGGTCAGCCGTGTCCTCCGAAACGAAATTCACATAGGTTGAAGGCGTGAAGGTCATGGCACCCTCCGATCGTGGGGGTGAGTCGTGCGCAACCGCAGGCCTCGACCGCCGTCCGGCTACCGGGTCTGAGTGTGCGGTCAAGAGAATGATAGGGGAATGAGAGGAAGAAAGTCGATGAGTCGGTTGCGGGTGCTCAAGGAAATTGGAAGAAGACTCCATGCCCGGCGTGCATGTGCATCTCCCATCCGAAAAGCTGGCGTCTGGTTGGGGATGCCAAAATCACGGCGGTAATCGCTTTTGCAGTTACAAGTCGTGTAAAGGCATAACTTGTGCGGCTTTGGCCGGTCCTGTGTCGAGAGCATCTGTGCCTGCGAGCCTCGACCGTGACTTGCCTCTTTTCAGACAACCAGACTTGCGCTCACGCATCATGAACGAGTTCCATACGCGATTCCCTTTCTAAAGAAAGATCCCCGTTCCGCCCTCGCGATCGGATACACTATTCACCACCCATCATGCCACCGACCCTGCTGCTCAGTTGTGAGTCCATCAGCAAAAGCTACGGCGTGAAACCGTTGTTCAGCGACCTCTCCCTCGGGCTCTGTGAGGGGGATCACGTCGGCCTGATCGGTCCCAACGGTTCAGGGAAATCCACCTTGCTGAAGATCCTGGCCGGTCGCGACGAGCCGGATGGCGGCACTCGGTCTGTCCGGCGGCAGTTGCGGATCGGCTATGTGCCGCAAGATCCCTCGTTCGCCGAGCCACAGTCGGTGGAGGAGTCACTCGTTCAAGTTCTCCGCGACGAAGGACTGGATCAGTATGAGCACGGCGGGCGAATTGCCACAGCGCTCAGCCTCGGCGGGTTTCTCCGCTCGGACCAGTCTGTCTCGACGCTGTCGGGCGGATGGAAGAAACGGCTGGCCATCGCCCGGTCGCTGATGTTGGAACCGGACGTGCTGCTCCTGGATGAGCCGACCAACCATCTGGATGTCGACGGTATCCTCTGGCTGGAAGGCCTGTTGAAAGCCGAACCCCATGCCTTCATCGTCATCAGCCATGATCGGCGGTTTTTGGAGTCAGTGACCACGCGAATTTGGGAACTCAACCGCCGATACTCCAATGGCCTCTTCCAGACAAACGGCCGGTACAGTGAGTTTTTGGAGCAGCGCGAGGCGGCGTTACAGGATCGGGCTGATTATCAGGCGTCGCTCGCCAATCGAGTCCGGCGGGAAGTGGAATGGTTGCGGCGAGGCCCCAAGGCCCGCACGACCAAGGCCAAAGCTCGCATCGATCAAGCGGGACGGATGATCGATGAACTTCAAGATCTCGAGTCGCGACAGGGGAGCACCTCAGTCGGGATCGATTTTACCGCGTCCGGACGCAAGTCGAAACAATTGCTGGTCGTGAAGGGCGTTGAAAAATCGCTGGGTGGTCGGCGGATCGTATCGAGTCTGGATATCCTCCTCGGACCGGGGGAGCGGATTGGGCTCCTTGGTCCCAACGGTAGTGGCAAAACGACCGTCTTAAAGCTCTTGGCCGGCACGCTCACGCCGGATCGCGGCACCATCATCCGCGCCGATCGATTGCGCATCGTCACCTTCGAACAACACCGAGAATCCTTGGACCAGCAGGCTATCCTGCGGCAGGCTCTTGCTCCGGCCGGTGGCGATGCGGTCGTCTATCAGGATCGGTCCGTGCATTTGGTCTCATGGGCCAAGCGCTTTCTCTTCAGGCCGGAACAGCTGGACCTTCCGGTCTCACGCCTGTCCGGTGGAGAGCAGGCGAGGCTTCTGATCGCCCGTCTCATGTTGCAACCGGCGGATCTCTTGATCCTCGATGAACCGACCAACGATTTGGATATCCCGACGCTTGATGTGTTGGAAGACAGCCTATTGGAATTCACCGGGGCGCTGGTGTTGGTGACGCATGACCGGTGGCTACTGGATCGTGTCTCCACCAGGCTCTTGGCATTGGATGGAACAGGCCGCGCCGAGTGGTTTGCCGACTATGCCCAATGGGAAGCGGCGCAGACCAGAAGAGCGACAGAAGAAAGAAAAGCTGAGGTCTCCAAGGAAAATTCCGCATCGGCTGGATTGTCTAAACGGAAAGGGTTGTCGTACAAAGAACAGAAGGAATGGGACCAGATTGAAACGAAGATCTTGGAAGCCGAGGAACGAGTAGCCTCCTGCCAAGCCGCGGCCGATGATCCCTCCATCGCATCTTCCGCCGACGACTTACAGGAGCGGTACGCCGCGCTCCACGCCGCGCAGGCCGATGTCGAGCGTCTCTACGCCCGTTGGGCTGAGTTGGAGGAGAAACGCATACAAGCCATCAGCCATATGCAGTAGTTCCTTCGTCAGAAGTCGTGCCCATTGATCCGCCAATAGCCATTCTCCCTACAGTTCTCTCCGTTGCTGGCCGATAGAGAAGGCGGAAGCCGGTCTCCTTTATAGCGAAAGGACCCTCCACCATGCCTTTGGCCAGCGAACTGGTCCAGTCCTGCACCTCAATCGTCACGTTACCGGAGATCTACTTCCGAGTACGAGAGGTAGTGGACGATCCCGATTCGACTATGGATGACCTTTCCGAGGTCCTCAAGATGGACCCCGCCCTTTCAGCCAGACTGCTCCGGATCGTCAACAGCCCGCTGTATGGATTTCCCAGGCAGATCGACACTGTCACCCGTGCGGTCAATCTCCTCGGTACCCAGGCCATCAACGACCTGGTCACCGCGACGACTGTCGGGAGAACCTTTTCCGGGATGCCGGTTCAATTGATGGATGTCCCCAAGTTCTGGCGCAAGAGCGTGCTGTGCGCCCTGCTGGCCGGAAAGATTGCGAAGTCCTGTGGTCTGGAGGATAGCGAACGCTTCTTTATTGCCGGGTTACTGCGCGATATCGGCCACTTTGTCCTCTACCAGACCGTTCCACAGCGGGCCCAGTCCGCTCTCATTGAAGCGGGCTACCTTGAGGCGTCCCTGGCCGAGGTGGAACAATCGAACATCGGGTGTGACTACGCGGAAGTGGGGGCCGAACTCATCAAGACCTGGGGCATGCCCACGCAGATCGAACAAGCGGTCCGCTGCCAATTGAGTCCGAACGATGCGGGCGAATTCACGCTCCATGCCTCAATCGTCCATTTGGCTGGTGTTATCGCCGATTACGAAGAGCTCGAACCGAGTCGCAGGCCCGCCGCCCTGCCGTTCAACTCTCATGCAGTCACCGCCACACGGTTTGCACTGCCGAGCCTTCCGCCACTACTCGCAGATGCTCGGGCTCAGCTGCAAGACACCCTGGCACTGATCCAACCCCAGCCCATGGCCGCCTAACGCTCCAAACGGTGTCAAGATCAGAAATACTCGCCACCGAAGGGGTGATCGTAGACAACCTTCCTTTCAAGTGGGCTTGTCCCTGGGTGGGTAGAGGTCGGTGGCCGAGTATCTTAGGTGAACCACACTGTCGCTCCGCGCGACGCTAGAGTATGCCGGCCAACCGATTTAGGCCCAGTGTGGTCTGGGCGAACAACAGTTGGAATGCCTGATAGTCTTGGGCCAGCACCGGCTGGCTGTTTGTTGCTCGATCGCTGTAGATGAGTCCAATGGGCTTCGCACCCACCCGCAACGGGGCGACGATCGCCGAAACTGGTTTCCAAACCTCGACAAAGTCCTGCTTCAGCGTCCCTGCCATCTGGTCTGAAAAGCTGGGCACCAGGAGCGGGTCGACTCGCTTGAGAACCGAGAGAAAAAACTGGTGCTCCCGGCTGAGCGACCCTGAAAGGGAGCGGAGGTAGGGGGCCGGCGGAGTCACGCCCAGCACCAGTCTCCCCACGAGCAGGTCGCTGTCGTTTTGGTTCAAGAGCGCCAGGCCGACACGGTCGAATCCGGCATCGCGATGCAGGGATTGCACAAATGTTCCGAGGAGGCCGTTGAGATCCTTCGCGGCATGCAGCGAGTCTTGAAAGGCTTGGAGTGTTTCCAACGGTTTGGTTCGAATGGGGGCAGTCGGTTCCTTCTGCGGCGTGACCACGGTCTGTCCTTTGTCCACCGTGGGTTTGATGGGGGGAATCGATCCGGCGGGGCCTTGCTCGTGGGATGATGGCATGATTTCATCGGAGGAGCCGAGCGACAACCCCATTGAGCGAATGAGTTGGCGTCCGCGATCCATGGCTAGAATCATGAGGTCCGCAAACGAGCCTGAAGAGAGGCCGCTTCCAAGTTGGAGCGTTCGCTTGGCTTCATCGACGGCAGGCCCTGGGGCAGAGTACGTGAGGACTTCAACCAATCGGATAGAACCAACCACGATGCCGCGATAGGTTTGGAACCCGCTTTGCCAACGCTCCCGCGGCAGTTCCTCCGGGTGGCGGAAGAGCTCAATCAGATCGTCCGGCAGCTTCCACATCTGCGCCAGGGCCTGAGCCAAGGTCAGCCGAGGCACGCCGATGAGAGATGCCTCTTGCACCGAACATTCCGGCGGACGCGTGGTTTTCTTGGCAATGGCCTGGAGAGCCAGAAAAAGGTCCGGATCCTGATAAGCAACGGCCAAGTCTCCGATCGAGTACAGGAGGGCACCGGTGAACAACTGTCCCGGTTGTGGGTATCCAATGGCTATTCCTAGTTCGCTGGCATAGGTTGCGGACAAGAGGGATTTGGCGATCAAGGTGCGGAATTCCTGTTGGCGAATCGGCCAATGTTGCAGCTGTTCGACAAGATGTGCCGCCGCCACGAGGGACCGCACGGTGTCGAGCCCGAGCCAGCTGACGGCATGGGGGACCGACACAATCGTTTGCTGCGGGCTGTAAGCGATGCTGTTCGCCACTTGCAGAACCTTGCACGTCAACCCATGGTCTCGGCTGATTACCCGGGCGAGCGTCTCGGCATTGGACTGGGGGCCCATGTGATTCAGGATTTGCTGACAAGTCGACTGTAAGATGGGAAGACAGCGGCTGGATTCGTCGAAGAGGAGCTTAAGTTTTTGATGGAGGCGAGGACGGATTGAGTCGATGAGGGCCGATTCCGAGGCCGTGCTTGACGAAGGCATAGAGAGGTTCCAGGTTGGGATCAGAAGCTCTATCGGTCAGAATCCGACCAAGCTTAAGGGTTCCAACTTGTAAAGGACGGCCGCGCCATCGTGTGCGGAGTGAGAAGAATGGGAACCGTCGCTTGGCTGGGAAATCACAACCAAGTGTCGTCACAGGCACCGGCGAGATCAACCAGGATAGTCTCTGACCATTGTGTCCCCGATTGAATCCGCATCGGCTATTCAACAGAGTGGCCTTCCAGGAAGACCGCTTGCTCCAGAGTGCGGAAGAATTGTTGGTAGGGAACAGGGTCTTCGACGGCACGAAGGTAAAACTGAGCACTGGCCCGCACGACAAGTTGCGCCTCATTGCGCTTGCGGACCGAGACGGTTATGCGTAACAGGTCACTGCGATGAAAAAAAGGCCCCCAGGAGCGATAATTCCTGGTCAGAAAGAGCAGCGTGTCCGGACGGTAGAGAAAATAGGCAGGATCGACGAACATTGGTTGCTCAAGATCGAGGTATTTCTTTGCGGACACGATTCCCAGCACCTCATCGAGGACTTCTATCTTGCAGTTCAAATCCTGTAAGGTCATGACAATTGCTTGGAGCATCTTTTGTCGGTCCTGTGTGTCGAACACCCGCGTCTGTGCAGCCCGGACCTTGAGCTGACTGTCTTCGGACAACCAGATCTGCGTCCGCGCGTCGGATTGATTGTCATGCCTCATTTCGTAAGGCGAGCAGGCGGTGAAAAGCATCGCGCCGGCGAGCACCGTGGGAAGAAGCCATCGTCGACGCGCGTGTGGCCCCAGGCCTTTGATGGCGATCATGACGAAGGCTTTGATTCCTGAGAAAGGAAGAGGGCTCGTTGCAGCGCGGTGAAGAAATTCTGATACACTTTTGGGTCCTCGATCGGCTTGTTGTTGTAGATGGCGTTGGCGCGAATGCTCATTTTATCCGCCGTCTCTTGCCGCACCGTGACACTGATGGTGAGCACGTCGTAATAGTTCGGCTCGGCGAATCGCGCGGCGGTGACAAGGCCGAGTCCTTCATTCGCCCGTTCGATGATGAAGCCCAGGTCCTGCAGGGACGTAATGACGCCGCGGATGGCGGCATTGCGGTCCGTGAGGTCGAAGGTCCGCGTTTGGAGGCTTCGGATCTTCATCTGTGCCTCGGTCGGCGCGAGGAGGTCCGGTGGGGCTTGTGGGACGACGCATCCATGCCATGAGAGACCGGCGATCACCAGAATCCCGGCCCATCTCAGTTTGCGCTGCATCGTAGGCCCTTTCCTGCTAGAGTCAGATTCGATGGGCTTCAAGAAACACCGCCTTGGACAGCTTGGCAAAAAACTGCTGATAGATGTCCGGATCACGGACCATCTCCATATATTGCTCACCGGGGGGGATGTATTGATTGTCCACTTGGCCGTCCCCTTTCCACACGACCCGATAGAACATGATGCGGACTTCTTGGCGGGTGGCTTCGGGATTGAGCGGACGGGCCACAAGGGCTGCGGCGATCTTCTGATGGAGGTCCACCGGTTGCAAGAGCTTTCCTAAGGAAAGAATCAATACTAAGGTTTTTGTCACGTATTGGCCGTACTCCCGCGCGCTACGCTCTTTGGTGGCGCGCAGGAAGCCGACGTCCCGTTGGCTTTCTTCGACCTGAAAGCCAAGGTCCTGCAGTACCGCCGCCGAGGCTGAGAGGAGTTCTTGCTCGTTCGGCGTTTCGAACATCCGGGTTTGCATGGCTCGGTTTTTCGGAATGTCCGGTGTCAGTGCCAAGAGATCGGCCGGCTCTGTATGGGGAATGCAGCCGAGCAGACTCATGAGGATGAGAACCAAGATGCCATACCCGTTGATCACTCTCCAGATACGGATGCCTTTCATGGGTCGGCTAGAACTGAGTGGAATTGTAAGCAAAGTCCCGGACCTTCTTATCTTCATCGTACTTAATGACGATGGTGAGGGTCCGTTGGCGCTGTGAACTGGAGCTGTCACGGGAGGCGGCGCCAAGGATGATAAGACCGGCAAAGGAGGAGCTGGCTGTGTCCACACGATCGGTCGAGATCTTGTCATAGATCCAGACCTCGCGCCGTTTTTCGTCCGTGGTCACGATATTGGGACTCCCCAGCAGTTCGGCCACCTGAGCGGCCGACAGGCCGACCTTGATTTCCCCCTGCACCTTACCGACCGTAAGACGGTCTTCCTTGATTTCAGCCCTGTTGCCGCCGCAGCCTGCGGCGACGAGAAACAGACACAGACACAGCACGTTCCATGGAGATTTCATCGCGGGGAGTCCTTTCTCTTCTCTGTGGGTTACCGGCATCGTCTTGAGATTAGGCTACTGCTCCTGAGAGAGGGTGTCAACGGGCGAGGTCTGAAAAACACGTAATAGAGAGCAATCCATAATGCCCTTTGCCCTAAGGTAGCTTATCGCATGGTTCGTCGGAAAAGCCAAACTCTATGGCGAAAGTCTCGGGAGGATGTGCGGTGAATGTCGTATGGGGTCGTAGGGGAGCATAAGGAGTGCCGCAGTATCGATCTTTCTACATCTGACAAGAGAAGCGGGTATGGCTATGGCCGAGAGCGCACCGGATGGCGATTCGTTGTTCAAGCGAAGGAGATGGGCCCAATCGATTTTGCTTTCGCCCGCAACGACGCCAAGACTGCTGGCTCCTGATCCCTCGCTCCTTGTGAAATCGTTTAGGAATTCAGGATCCTCCTCAGTTCGTCTGCCCAGAGCCAAGGCGAGCCCTCGTCGTCATGCTTGCAGTACACAAAGCTGTCTTGCCCTTGTTGAGACGCGTTCTGAAATCGTTCAGCCCATCGTCGGAGTTCCACCTGGTCGTACACGCTTTTGCGAAGCCGGATATAGCGGAATCGCGCCGTGTCTCGGTGCTCAGCCCTATGCTCATCCGTCTCCACATCGGCCCAGGCGACTGCATATTGGCGCAAGATCCGTTCAATCTCATCCGTGTGCCAACTTTCATGCCGGAATTCCATCGCCCATCGATGGGTCGTGGGCAAGGATCCAAGGAACGACTCCAGCCTTTCATCATCGCGTTTCAAATTGGGAGGCAGTTGAATCAAGATCGGGCCGAGTTTACCTGCTTTGTGAAGCGGTTCCAGCCGTTCCAGCATGGCCGTCAACATGGGAAGCCCTTCCGGTCTGAGGCGGCGGACATGGGTGATTTCTCGGTGGGCCTTGGGTGCATAGAGGAAATGGGAAGGAGTATCGGTCAGCCAAGCCTGCACCATGTTCGCGCTCGGAAGTCGGTACCAAATCCCATCAAGTTCTACGGTTGAATACCTTGTAGCGTAGTAACGAAGGAACTCGGGCGGTTTGATGTCTGAAGGATAGAAACGACCGGGCCCACGCCATGCTTTGTATGAATAGCCTGAGAGGCCGATGTGGCAAGCCATATGGTAGATCCTTAAACGATCAGGTTTTCGCTCACGCGCGCTGATCTCCAGGCAAGGGCGGTTCAACGACTGGAAGAATCCGCCCCTTAGCGGACCTCTCCCGATGGTTCAGAAAGGGAGTGGCAGGTACGATTCACGCTATATCGCACTTGTCTTGGTGTCAATGTTTGTCAGAGGACACTTCTGCATCATCCGCATGCTCTGCCGGTCAGCACGTATCGGCTATGCCCCCAGGGCGAACCCTAGGTGTAGCCGAGGCGGAATGCAATTATGTTGATGGTACATCGAGATGAAAGAGAGAACTCATGCCCAACACCAACGCATCGTTTACGCCACGCAAACGGAGCGATGATCTCAAGGAACAGATGACTAAGCTTGAATCATTACAGCATGACACTGCCATCAGTCCGACATTGGAGGCATTCGACCTTGAGACGGAGGAAATATTGATTCGGCACTATGGCGCAGATCATCGCTATGTGGAAACTTACAAATACGCGACGCCGGGGGAAGCGGAAGCGCTGGTCAATTTGCCTGAGTCGGCACAAGAACCGATCGCCAAGGATCGGTTCAAGATGGGCATCCAGCAGCGCCGGCAAGCTCTATTGGCGATGTTGACCGAGATGCAGGAAAGCGAGGCCCAAGAAGCCGTGGCCCTCACCGGCGAAGATCGCGAAGACCCACCGAGCATCTAAGAACGTACGTGCCGCTGTTTGAGATTCTCAGCTCCACTAGCCGCCAAGATATCCACTGCGCGGATGATCCCCGTTCCACGCAGCGCGAGCAGTGATTCAGAGAGAGCGTTTATTCGTTGAGGTGGCGTATCCGGATGGCGATTGCCTGTAGCGAGGATTTCTCAATGGGAAACGGAGACGTCATTTTATCAATGTATGTACCAGGAGCCTGGATACGGACTTCGACCCGGACACGATCGCCATCGTGAACCTCTGGCTGTTCCTTCCCGATTGCCGAGCCGCAGTTCAGGCGATGTCCCAACACCCCGATACGCATGGTTCCCGTGGCATCGTCAAGATTGAAGACGTGGGCTCCAAAACAGGGATCGCCGGGCTGGTAGGGTTCGTGTGGCTTGAGTACCTCGACACCTCGTACGGTCCCTTCCAATTGGACCGATTGCAGGTGGAAAGCTTTGGGATTATCGAGGATCTTTCCAATAGGCATGACCTCGGGACTGGAGACAATTCCAACGAGGGAGCCGGCCAGGACGCTAGCAACCAACCCTAACCAGCACACCATGATGACCGTCAGTTGGAAGAGTTTCATCTTCTGATCAGCCCCTTTGTTGCAAGTATAGCGGCCAGGTAGCAGGTTGTTAGAAAGGCAAGAGGCCGGTGTTGCTCTGCTATGGAGTGCTCGAAGGAAACGAAAGTCTACGCTTAGGGTTACGGGTGATCGAGTAAGGTCATGGTTATCCGGTTTAGTCGGAAATGATGCCGCCGATGCCCATGGCCGTCTGAATGTAGACTGGTTCATTGGAAGTGTAGACGAAGACTCTGAGTGAGTGAACGTGGAGCGCCTTAAGGAAGGACGGCGCGAGATCAGCCTATTGGGGCATTGGTGAAGACACAGTGCAGGAAGCACTAATCTGATGAGTGCAAGAAAGCCTTCCTCTAACCTGTAGTCAAGGCGGGTCGCTTCGAGTTTACAGATGTCCGAATGTCCGCTCGAAGAACTCTCTGGTGAGTTTCATGTGCTGCGTGATATCCGTCTGAAGATGCCGTGCCCCTGCTTGCCAGTCATCCGTGGTATAGCCCACGCGGCGGGCGAGGAAGATGAATTCGTCGGAATCGACCGGCGGGAGGACACGATCTTTGGCGTTGCCGCGAACCATGCGGAGCCCGTCGATGAGCATCCGGATGAAGAAATAGGCTTTGCGCAGCGTCTCGCCGTCTTGCCTCGTCACAATGTCGCAATCAACAAGGCCGGCCAGCGCCTGCATGGTGTTGGAGGTGCGCAAGACGGGGAGGCGATGGCCATGCATGATTTGGAGGTACTGGACCGCATATTCGATATCGACAATCCCTCCGGCGCTATGTTTGAGATTGATCGTGCCTCGCTCCACAAGTTGTTTCAACTGTTGCCGGCGTAAGTCGAGGGCGACACGAAGATCCCAAGGCTTGCCGCTGTAGACATAACCATCCCGATGGGCTTCGACCCGCTTACCCAAGGATGCGTCACCCGCCACGTGTCGCAATTTGATCAGCGACTGACGCTCGAACGGAGCGGCAAGGCCTTCATCGCGATAGTAATTTTTGATTTCGTCGAACGGATTCGTCAGCGAGCCTTTCCCCCCGTGGGGTCGAAGGCGGACGTCCAGATGAAAGATGCCCTCTTGTTTCGCTTCGATCCACTGCAAAAGTTCCGCACCCAGCCGCTCAAAGTATTCGCTGTTCGCGATCGGTTGCTTGCCACCGGTGTGACCTGCGTCGCCATAGACGAACATCACTTCAATATCTGAAGCGTAGCCGAGCTCCTTGCCGCCGAATTTGCCTAAGCCGAGAATGGTGAAGGGGCAAGGCTTCTTGTTCGCCAAGCGCGGTGGGCCATGGACTTTGTTCAACTTGGCTTGGCAATCTTTCAAGCTCCGATCGAGGATGACTTCCGCCAGTTGGGTCAGGGCGGCGGAGAAATCCGGCAGGGCCGTGTCCGGCTCGACGATATGTTTCATGTCGATGCGGAACAACTCTCGATCCTTAAAGCTGTTGAGCGCCGCCTTTCGAGCCTCGTCGGTCGAGGCCCGACGTGCCAGGCGATCAAGTTCCTTGCGAAGCGTTGCCCTTGGAGCAATCAGGGGTGCGTCCCGGTAGTCTTGCAGAAGCGGCAGGAGGTTGCTGTGTTGGCGACGGAGAAAGTCCTCCCAGAGAAAATCGCTGGCGCCAAGCAGCCGGGCGAGCAGAGGGAAGGTCTTCTTGTCGCTCAGAAAGGCCAGGGCTTCCTGCTGGGCTTTTCCTTTCGTCTGTTGCACCGTTAGATCAAGGAATTGGTCAAAGGCCTCCAGGGCTTTGGTCGGGTCGGGGGCCCAAGTGAGGGCGTGCGTGAATTGCTTAATCAGCACCGCGGTCAGGCGCAATTGCTGCTGGTCGGTCGCGTCGGTGAGTTTCTGGCCGTGTCGGTTGCGGACGTAAAAACGATCGTGAATCTTCCCGTTTTCGACATCGAACTGCGCTTTGGAAATATACACGTTGCGCATCGCCAGGGCATTGGCGAAGGCATATAAGAAGGCCGGAGTATCGTCCGAGCGGATGTCCATGACCGTATCGGTGGGTGATTGGCTGTTGTCGAACGTGATCTGCACCGGATGGAGGAGCCCGCTGAAGGACCCACGGCGCTTGCCGAGCTGCTCGACCAGGCGTCGATTCACCACGAAGCGGGCCTCCTCGAATTGTCCCCTGTCCAGCAGCGTGATCACCGAGCAAAGCGTATCGGCAAGCTGGTGCTGTTGTTCCGCCCCCAATCCGGCGCCTGGTACCGGGAGGACACGGAACACATCCACGATCTTTTTTTTGCTCAAGCCCGGGCTGCTCCTTGCACGGACACGGGGTCCGTACCCGGTCCAACCCGTGCGAGAGGATGATGCAGCGGCTTTTTCGGCAAAGGTATAAATATCGCCTTCCTCGATGTTCAATCCGAAGGCCGACAGTAGCCCGCAAATCATGGCGAATTCAGAGAAGTAGTCGTACGCCACGATCGTGACGACAAACCGCTTGTCCGGCTGTTCGGCAAACGCAATCTCGCACAGGTGTTCCAGCGTCAGCTGAGCCGACATGCGGACGTGTTCGGCGATCGTCGCCGATCCGAACCGCTGAAAATACTCCTGATCCATGCGGATGAAGAAATCTTGAAGAACCTCGGGCGCCACGTCAGGACAGAGCGGACGAACCGTCTCGAGGAGCGGGGTGCGATCAGGAGAGCCTATCGGCATGGACTTCAGTATACCCGAATGCGTTCATTGTGCGTAGAGGAGCCTCTCAGTATAATGCCGCGCCATGAGTCGTTCATCGACATCGCCTGGATCGTCGCGGTCTCAACCTCCAACTCAGACGAGGACTTCTAAGCCGGATCCTCGACCCATTCTGCTCGCTGCCAAGCGGAATGTCGAGGAAGTGCGGGCCATTCTGTCCGCCTATGGCCTGCGTGATCCCGATCAGGCGGACCGCAACCTCGACGCGATGGCCGGCGATCCCATCCAACGACGGCGGCTGGCGGACATCTTGCCGATGTTGATGGAATCGATTTCACGCACGGCCGATCCGGATCAGGCGTTGAACCATTGGGAGCGCATGTTGGGGAGCGTGTCCCGTACCTTCTTTCTCGACTACTTGGGCACGTGGCCGCGCATGCTGGACCTCCTCTGTGTGATCTTCGGCAACAGCGATGCTCTGGCCTTTACGCTGATCCGAGATCCCACGTTGGTGTATTGGTTGGCGGAAGAGGAGGTCCTCTCACGGCCGCCGACGCGGAAAGGGATGGAAAGCGCACTTCGCAAGGGTATCGGGCATCTGAGCTCCAAAGAATTGAAGTTGGATGCCCTGCGTCGTTTTCGGCGGCGGGAAATGCTCCGCATCGGTGTGCGAGATCTTCTGCGGGTCGCCACAGTACCGGAGACCACCGGCTTGTTGTCGGACTTGGCCTGTCTGCTGATTCATGCCGCCTATGAGATTGTGGATGCCGATCTCAAACGGCAATATGGCGTGCCGATGCATCACAACCGACAAGGACGATGGGTTGAGACGAGATTCACGGTCATCGGGATGGGCAAGCTCGGCGGCCACGAACTGAATTACAGTTCCGACGTCGATCTGATCTACATCTATGAGTCGCATGGAGGAGAAACGAGAATACCAAGAGGCGGGCATCTCGCCGTTCCACCCGGTGTCGGTATTTCGAATGAAGAATATTTTGAGATTCTCGCCCGTGAATTGACCAGGGTCTTGATCGAGCCCACAAGAGAAGGCCACATCTTTCGCGTTGATTTACGGTTACGGGCGGAGGGATCCGTCGGTCAGTTGGCGCGATCACTGGAGGAATATCAAAAATACTATGCAGCACGGGGACAGGTCTGGGAGCGACTGGCTCTGCTGAAGGCCTCTCCGATCGCAGGCTCCCAGGAAATCGGACAAGCGTTCCTCAAGCGGGTCAAGCCGTTTGTATTGGGAGCAGGAGCCAAAATGAATCGCGAGGTGGCGTCGGCGATCGTGCAAGACGTGCGCGCGGTGAAAGACATGATCGATGCCAAAATGACGAGCCGTGGCCACGCGCAACGTAACGTGAAGTTGGGCACCGGGGGGATTCGAGAGATCGAGTTTTTCGTGCAGACCGTTCAAGTCCTGGCCGGACGAAAGGTGCCCGCGCTATTGGACCGGGGCACGCTCGGTTCGCTGAATCGGCTGGCTAGGAAAAAACTGCTCTCGACCGAAGACCGCGATGCCCTGATCGCCGCGTATCTGTTCCTGCGCGATGTCGAACATAAGTTGCAGATGGTCCATGACCTTCAAACTCATTCGCTGCCGGCTGAAGAGGAAGAATTGGTGCGGTGTGCGATTCGGATGGGGTATGGCGTGGACGATCGAAAGAAGGCGGCCGAATTGTTCCAAGCGGACCATCAACGCCATACCGAGATCGTTCACCGGACCTTCCGGTCGCTTTTTGTCGAGCCAACGACCTCACCTATTTTTAACGCAACGCTCAGGGCGCTGGGTTCCAAGCTTTAGTCGAGGCAGGGACCGAAACACGAAGGGCCCGGCGGTTTCCCGCCGAGCCCTCATGTTTTTTATCGAGCTATCGGCTATAGGCCGTCAGCTCTTCGGTTTAGTACATCCCCTCCATGCCGTGGCTGTGTCCGCCGCCCGGCATAGCCGGCTCTTTCTTCTCCTCTGGGAGTTCGGTGATCATGACCTCGGTCGTGAGCATCAAGCCCGCTACGCTGGCGGCGTTCTGCAGGGCCGTGCGCGAGACCTTGGTCGGGTCGATGATGCCGGACTTGATCATGTCGACATACTCGTCGGTGGCGGCGTTGTACCCGCCGTTGACGTTCTTCTCTTCCCGAACCTTGCCGACGATGACCGAGGCTTCCGCCCCGGCATTCGCCGCGATCTGTCGGATCGGCTCTTCAAGCGCGCGCCGGACGATGTCGAGTCCGACTTTTTGCTCCGCCGGGACATCTTTAAGCCCATCGAGCGCCTTCAGACAACGCAGATAGGCGACGCCTCCGCCGGGAACGATGCCCTCTTCCACCGCCGCTTTCGTAGCATGCAGTGCGTCCTCGACACGAGCTTTCTTCTCCTTCATCTCGGTCTCGGTTGCCGCGCCGACATTGATGACCGCGACGCCACCTACGATCTTCGCCAGCCTCTCTTGCAGCTTTTCCCGATCGTAGTCGGACGTGGTTTCTTCGATCTGGGCCTTGATCTGCTTCACGCGGCCTTCGATCTTCTTGGAATCGCCGTAGCCTTCCACGATCGTCGTGTTGTCCTTATCGATGGTGACGCGCTTGGCGCGGCCGAGGTCGGTGAGCTTGACGTTCTCGAGCTTGATGCCGATGTCTTCGGAAATGACCTGGCCGCCGGTGAGGATGGCGATATCTTCCAGCATGGCTTTGCGGCGATCGCCGAAGCCAGGGGCCTTCACCGCCGCCACATTCAAGGTCCCGCGCAACTTGTTGACCACGAGGGTGGCCAGCGCTTCCCCTTCGACTTCTTCGGCGAGGATGACGAGCGGTTTGCCCATCTTGGCCACCTGCTCGAGCAAGGGGAGCAGGTCCTTCATGCTGCTGATTTTCTTTTCATTGATGAGGATGAGCGGTTCCTCCACGGAACATTCCATTCGCTCGGCGTTGGTGACGAAGTAGGGGGAAATGTAGCCGCGATCGAATTGCATGCCCTCGACGACGTCCAGCGACGTGGTCATCGACTTGGCTTCTTCCACCGTGATGACGCCGTCCTTCCCCACCTTTTCCATGGCTTCGGCGATCAAATCACCGATGGTCTTGTCGTTGTTGGCCGAAATGGTTCCGACCTGCGAGATTTCGGTCTTGCTTTGACAGGGCTTGCTGAGTTTCTTAAGTTCGGCCGTAACGGCTTCGACGGCCTTGTCGATCCCTCGTTTGATCTCCATGGGGTTGGCACCGGCGGTGATGTTCTTTGCGCCTTCCCGGAAGATGGCTTGGGCCAACACGGTGGCGGTGGTGGTGCCGTCCCCGGCGGTATCGCTGGTCTTGCTGGCCACCTCGCGCACCAGCTGCGCGCCCATGTTTTCGTACGGGTTCTTGAGTTCTACTTCCTTGGCAACGGTGACGCCGTCCTTGGTGATGGTCGGTGCACCGAATTTCTTATCCAGAATCGCGTTCCGGCCCTTTGGACCAAGGGTCGCCTTCACGGCATCTGCGAGCTGGTTCACCCCTTTCAGGATGGAGGCTCGTGCCGTATCGCCGTACAAAAGTTGCTTTGCCATGTCTTTCCTCCGTTATGGTCTTATTGTCTTATTTTTGAACTTGCTGACTGGAATACCCGCGTGTCTTCTTACGCCGTAAAGATGCCGAGGATATCTTCTTCCTTGAGAATCAAGCACTCTTCGTCATCGATCCGCAGCTTGCTGCCGGAATATTTGTCGAACAGGACATGATCGCCGACCTTGACGTTCTCCACTTTCTTGCCGACCGCTTGGACCACTCCCCGTTGAGGCTTTTCCTTTGCCGAGTCCGGCACATAGATTCCGCCGGCGGTCCGTTCCAATTCCTCGGTGTAGGTGACAAACACTCGCTCACCCAAGGGTTGAAACCCCTTGGCCACGTTCTTCTTTTCCTTCTCGGCTGTACCCATAGCAGAACCTCCTCCTGATGAAAGTGAACTCGTTAGGTGTTGACGGTTGTAAAGTTGGGCGCTGAACTCGTGTGATCCAGGCAGCCTGCGACTCAGGGTGGAGATAGGCCTTCGTTCGCCTAAGTCAAGAGGGGGGACAAGGGATTTTTTAGAACCCCGACCACGCCCGCCGCGGCAGAGCTTCATATATCCTAACCTATTGGGAAATCAATATTCCAGGAGTATTTTTCCAAGCGGGGGCGGATTGACCGGGATGTCAGGCCCTCAAACGGTCAAAATCTTTGATGTCTTTTTTGAGGTAGTCACGGAGGCGTTTGATGATGCGGGCTTCCAATTGCCGAGTCCGTTCCTTTGTAATGCCATATTTACTGCCCAGATCATCGAGAGTCAGGGGATGGTCGGACAGAATGCGATTCCTCAGAATATCCTCGTCTCGTTCTTCCAGCGTCTTGATGAACTCGGCGAGCTTCTCCCGAAAGAGAGTCATGAGCTGATGGTCGGCAAGTTGTTCGTCGGCCGGCTCCTGGTGCGACGGCAGGATATCGAGCAGTGTGCCGTCCTGGTTTTCACCGATCGGCTGGTCGAGCGAGAGCTCCCAGTTGCCGAGACGCTGATCCATGTCGATCACGTCACGCTCACGCACATTCAGACGATCCGCCAGCAGCTTCGTGTCCGGCGAAAAACCGTCCCGTTCAAGCTTGGCCTTTTCCTTCTTGAGGTTATAGAACAGTTTGCGCTGGTCCTGAGTCGTCCCGACTTTGACGAGTCGAAAGGTATGGAGAAGATACCGGAGGATATAGGCGCGAGCCCACCAGGCGGCATAGGCATAAAAACGCACGTTTTTGGAGGGGTCGAATTTCTTGATGGCTTGCATCAAGCCGACATTTCCTTCTTGAATCAGATCCATGTGGTCGGCGCCGGTATGCAGGTACTCGGCTGCGATCGAGACCGACACACGCAGATTGGCCATGATGAGCTTCACCGCCGCTTCCCGGCTGCCGTTGGCACGATACTCCTGGAAGAGCAGAAGCTCTTCTTCTTTCGTCAGGTAGGGATGGCGACGAACTTCGGCCAGGTACTGTTGCAGCGCCGTGACCGGCACCACGGCCGTCGTGTCGGCTCGCGGCTGTCCGTCGGAGGCGGGAATATCCAACACCATCGGCGCCGCGGCCTCGACAGCCTCGCCATCCGTTGGTTCGAGGATTTCCGGCTCCAGGGTGCCGCCGGACTCTTCCTGTGAACGGTCACGACCATTCATGATAAGAGCGTGACTATAACAGAATGACTGAACAGCACAAAAGTTGTCTCAAGTTGTCTCACGCAAGGCCCGTCGCCTTTGGTGAAAGTCTATCTCTGTATCCGTGCAAAGGAATCCCTCTGAGTCTGCGTTCGATGAGCGCTTCCCTTGCACCCAGAAAAGTGGCTACCCTATAGTGGCAGTTCAATCCGGAGGCCGGACGTGTCTGGGATCTGGCACATGTTGAAAAGCGGACATTGGCCGTCATTGGCGGGGGCGTGGCTGCACCTGACGGTCAGTTTCATGGTCTGGCTGCTGATTGGGGCGATGAGCATTCCGCTCATGGCGGCTCTGCAGCTGAGCGATGCTGAGATCGCTTGGCTCGTATCCTTGCCGTTACTCGGCGGGGCGGTGTTACGGATGGTGGCCGGATGGAGTGCCGATTGGTTCGGTGCGCGGTCCACGGCAGTGGCGATTCTCTTGGCGGAGCTTCTGGTGTTGTTCTGGGGCTGGCTCGGCGTAACCGGGTATGGAGAAGCGCTGGCCTTTTCGATCTGCCTCGGCGTGGCAGGGGCGAGTTTTGCGGTCGCCCTCCCGATTGCGAGCCGGGCCTATCCCTCGTCGGCGCAGGGATTCGTGCTCGGCATCGCCGCATCGGGGAATGTCGGCACCGTGCTCATTCTCTTCTTGGCGCCGCGTTGGACTGCCGTGATGGAGTGGCATCAAGTCTGCGGCATCATGGCCGGGGTTGTTGCGGCGACCCTGGTGGTATTCGTGCTGGCGGTCCCTCGAACAACCTTGGTTCCTGAATCTCATGTGAGGGCGTGGTGGCACGATGCAGCGCGGTTGATTCACCGGCGTTCAGCCTATTGGCTCTGTTTCCTCTACGCGATTACGTTCGGCGGTTTCGTGGGCTTGTGCAGCGTGCTCCCGCTGCTGCTGCACGATGTCTATCGTGTCGATGCGATTCAGGCAGGGACGGTAGTGGCTCTGTGTGGACTCATAGGGAGCATGATCCGTCCGGTCGGCGGTTATGTGGCGGATCGGCAAGGGGGGCTGCGGGCGCTCTATTATGTTCTGCCTGTCATCGCGGGAGCGGTGGTGGCGGTGGTCGGCCCTTCGGGCACGATGGCCGTGGCGATGATGGTGGTGGCAACGGCGGCGATGGGGTTCGGGAACGGCGTCGTGTTCCAGTTGGTGGCGGAATGGTTTCCCAAGGACATCGGATTGGCTTCCGGTGTGGTCGGGGCTTCGGGTGCCATCGGCGGATTTCTGTTGCCGATACTCCTCGGCATGATCAAGGGGTTCTCAGGCGGCTACGAGCTTGGACTCTGGGTGTTCGCCGGGTCCACGGTGTGTGCATGGGGTACGGTAATGGTCGCATTGCGGACCGACAGGGCTTCGCCGGTCGAGCTTTCCCCTTGAGCATTCCCCGCTATTCGATCATCCTTCAAAAAAACATGTTCAAGATTCAGTCTGAAATGCTAGATTGGTGGCCTTATGCCCACGCCATTCAACCACATTGAAGACGCCATCCGGGACATTAAGAAGGGGAAGTTCATTATTCTGGTCGACGACGAGGATCGGGAAAACGAAGGGGACCTTGTCATTGCCGCGGAGAAGGTCACTCCGCAGGCCATCAACTTCATGGCCAAACATGCGCGCGGACTGATTTGCTTAGCCCTGACGCCGGAGCGGGTGGAAGAACTGCAGTTGCCCCAGCAGGCTTCCGAGAATACCGCGACGTTCGGCACCGCTTTTACCGTCTCGATCGACGCACGAAAGGACATTACGACGGGGATCTCGGCCGCGGATCGGGCGACGACGATCCATGTGGCGATTGATCCAAAATGTAAACCCAGTGATCTCGCCCGACCCGGTCACGTCTTCCCTCTCAAAGCGCAGACCGGCGGAGTGCTCAAACGCGCGGGACAAACAGAGGGATCGGTCGATCTCGCCCGGTTGGCGGGGCTACGTCCTGCGGGTGTCATCTGCGAAATCATGAACCCGGACGGGACCATGGCTCGCGTGCCGGAGCTGACGAAATTTGCCAAGACCCATAAGTTGAAGATGGTGACCGTGAAGGCCTTGATCGAATACCGCATGAAGCGGGAGACCTTCGTCAAACGGATGGCGAGCGCGCGATTACCCACGACCTTCGGTGAATTTGAGGCGGTGGCCTTCGAGAATCAGATCGACGGCGTGACGCATATTGCCTTGGTCAAGGGACGCGTAGACGGTGGGACCCCGACGCTTGTCCGGGTGCACTCCGGATGTCTGACGGCCGACGCGCTGGGATCGTTGCGTTGCGATTGCCGGGATCAACTGCACTCCGCGATGGAGATCATCCAGAAGGAAGGCCGAGGCGTTCTTCTGTACCTGAATCAAGAAGGCCGAGGAATCGGGTTATTGAACAAGATCAAAGCCTATGGTCTGCAGGATCAGGGGAGTGATACGGTTGAAGCCAATCTGCAACTCGGATTCAAGGCCGATCTCCGTGATTATGGGGTGGGAGCTCAAATTCTCGCGAATCTTGGCCTGCATCAGATCAAGCTGATTACGAACAATCCGCGGAAGATCGTCGGGATCGAAGGATACGGTCTCCGAGTCGTTGAACGGGTTCCCATCGAGGTCCCGCCCCGCGCTGCGAATGTCCGGTATCTTCAAACAAAGAAGGCGAAGCTCGGCCACCTTCTCAAGAAAGTCTGACGCGCGCGTCGGCTCGCGTGCTCGCTGTAAAGCGTAGGACAAAACGGTAATGAACGATGAGGTATAAAAAAACGGGGCGGTCCGCGGCGGGACTTCGGTTCGGCATCGTCGCGGCGAAGTTCAATCAAGAGGTCACGAGTAAATTGCTGAGTGCCTGCACGGATACGCTGACGGCCCATGGTGTCCGGAAAGAGGATCTTCATGTCGTGCGAGTCCCGGGAGCGTTTGAAATCCCGCTTATCGCGCGCGCCATGGCCAAGTCGTATCGGGTTGATGCGGTGATTTGCTTGGGAGCGGTGATTCGTGGCGGCACCCCGCATTTCGAGTATATCAGCGCCGAAGTCAGCCGGGGCATCGGTCAAGCGGCCTTAGACACCGATGTTCCGATCATTTTCGGCGTATTGACCACTGACACGGTTGCGCAGGCAGTGGAACGTGCGGACAGGAAGACATTCAACCGTGGCGGGGAGGCGGCGAAGTCTGCGATCGAAATGGTGAGGGTGATGAGACACGTGAAGACCCTGGGACTGGATGCGGGGCCATCGGCCGGATCCCGGTCGGTCGTGCGGCGGTCAGCGAACTAGTGTATGGGAGTTCGTCATCAGGCACGTGAGCGGGCCTTGCAAATCTTGTTTCAGCAGGACATCCATGGGAAGGCCGACGTGCGTCTCGATGAGTTTTGGCGTGAATACTCGGCGTCCGATGAGGCCAAAGCGTTCGCGGAACGGTTGGTGCGGGGGGTGCTTGAGCACAAGAAGGAGCTGGATGCCACCATCGGCAGGTACGCGACGAATTGGACGGTGAGCCGCATGCCGATCGTTGACCGCAACATTTTGCGGGCCGGATTGTATGAGTTGTTGTGGGAGGACGACGTGCCGGCGAAGGTCACGATGGACGAAGCCATCGAACTCGCGAAGCGTTTCGGCGACGACGATGCCTCAAAGTTCGTGAACGCGGTGCTGGACAAGGCCTTGGCGACCGAGTCCCGGCTGGCTGCGAAGCGGGCGGATCCGGAACGGGGGACCTGGAGGAAAGCGGATCGTGATTGAACGGTACACACGTCCCCGGATGAAGGCCGTCTGGGAACTGAAGCACAAGTATGAAATCTGGCTCGAGGTGGAACTGCAGGCCTGTGCGGCCTTCGAGCGGGCTAAACAGGCGCCGCGTGGGACCGCGGATAAAATTCGGAAGAAGGCTAGGATCAACGTCGACCGAATCGCCGAAATCGAAAAGATCACCAAGCATGATGTGATCGCCTTTCTCGAATCGCTCATGGACACGGTAGGACCGGAACATCGGTTTCTCCACATGGGCCTCACCTCGTCGGATATCGTGGATACCTCCCTTGCCGTTCAGATGACCGAAGCTCTCGATCTGATCCTGGAAGGAGTCGAAGGTTTTTTGGCGACCTTAAAACGGCAGTCATTCCGTTACAAGGACCATGTGATGGTGGGCCGGTCGCACGGTATCCATGGAGAGCCCATCTCGTTTGGACTGAAAATGGCCCTGTGGTATGAAGAAGTTCGTCGCCATCACGAACGGTTACGGCAGGTGAGAAGCGAGATTGCGGTCGGCAAACTCTCCGGGGCCATGGGGACGTTCGCGCATCAGGGACCCGACATCGAGGAATATGTATGTGCCAAGCTGGGCTTGAAGGCGGATCCCGTCTCGAATCAAGTCGTCCAACGGGACCGGCATGCGTCATATGCGACCGCCCTTGCGTTGCTTGCGGCCAGCATCGAAAAAATTGCCACGGAGATCCGTCACCTTCAGCGCACCGAGGTGCTCGAAGCGGAGGAGTATTTTTCCGAAGGTCAAAAGGGATCCTCGGCGATGCCTCATAAACGGAACCCGATCGTGTCGGAGAATCTCTGCGGCTTGGCGCGGCTCGTGCGGGCCAACAGCGTGGCGGCGATGGAAAATGTCGCCCTGTGGCATGAACGCGACATCAGCCATTCGTCGGTCGAGCGGGTGATCATGCCGGACAGCACGATTTTAATCGACTATATGCTCGCCAAGGTGACGGATCTCATTGAGCGTTTGGTCGTCTATCCTGATCGGATGAGGCGAAACCTCGAATTGACCGGGGGGCTCGTGTATTCCCAGCGGCTGCTGTTGGCCTTGATCGAGAAAGGGGCGCAGCGAAAAGAGTCCTACGAAGCGGTACAACGCAATGCCATGGCTTCCTGGAGAGGAGGAGGCGCGCTGCAAGAATTAGCCGGCAAAGATCCTTTTATCTCTCAACATCTGAAAAAAAGCGAGATTGCAGCCTGCTTCGACCCCAAATACTATTTACGACACCTCGATCGGATTTATCGCCGGGTGTTCAGACAGGACAGACAACGTTCAGCCGGTGTCCGAGGGAAGGGGAAGGGAGTGAGAGCATGAGACGATCATTCCTCACGGGGCTGATGGGCATCGGCTTGATGATCGGTCTTGGGTTATCGAACGTACAGGCGGCGGCGGATCGGGAAACGCTTCTCACTGAACCGGGAGTTTACGGCACGTTTGCCGTCTTTGCGCTCCATGAAGAGTGGGCGAAGCAAGAGCCGGCCGCACGGATCGTCCGCCTGACTTCACTCAAAGGTGTGGTGGAACAGCATCGAGAACATGTCGCCATCGATCTGTATGTGCTGCGAGGCCTCTACGATCAAGCCGATCTCATGTTCCGGATTCATGCGACGGATTTGCGCGAGGTCCAGGAGTTTCTCCTGGATTTAAGGAGCAGCCAGTTCGGGAGATATCTCAAAACGGTCCGGATCATGCACGGACTGACCAAGAAACCGAATTATGTTCCGGGATTCCCGGATCACATGAAGACGGAGTTAAAGACCCACAGCGAACCCGGTCAGAAGCCCTACGCCATCGTAATCCCGGTCCGGAAATCGGCCGAGTGGTGGGGACTGGATCAAGAGAAACGCGCCGCGATGATGCAGGAACATACCGCCGCCACGCTGCCTTACTTGAAGACCGTCAAACGCAAGCTTTATCACTCCACCGGACTGGACGATCAGGACTTCATCACGTATTTTGAAACCTCCAAGCTGGAGGACTTTCACAGCCTGGTGCTGTCGCTCGAAACGGTGCAGGAATTCCACTATACGCGGCGATTCGGAAATCCAACGATCCTTGGGACGATGAAATCGTTGGACGAGGTTGTAGAACTCTTGGTGCAATGAGCTGAACCACCGAGGTCCATCATGGCGACGGGCGAACTTCTGTACGAAGGCAAAGCGAAGAAGATCTATTCCACGGACAATCCCGACCAGGTCGTGCAGTATTTCAAGGACGATGCGACGGCATTCAATGCACAAAAACGCGGCACCATCGTCGGGAAAGGCGTCATCAATAACAAGGTTTCCGAGCGGCTGTTTCGGCTGTTGGAGCAAAACGGAATACGGACCCACTTCGTCGACCGACTGACCGACAGGGAAATGCTTGCGAAGAGAGTCAGAATCGTGCCAGTCGAGGTCGTGGTGCGAAACGTCGTCGCGGGGAGTTTGGCCAAGAGGCTCGGACTCAAAGAGGGAAACCGGATCGACCCGGCGGTCGTGGAATTTTATTATAAGAACGACTCGCTGGGAGATCCGCTGGTCAATGACGATCATTTACGGCTGATGAACGTGGCGACACCGGGCGTGTTGCGTGAACTGCGTGAACTCGGCCACGCCGTGAACAAGACCCTCAAGCCGTTCTTCACTGAGCGAAAGATGCAGCTTGTCGATCTCAAGTTGGAATTCGGCGTGTTTCATAACAAACTGATTCTGGCCGATGAAATTTCCCCGGACACTTGCCGGTTTTGGGATGTGACGACCGGTGAATCGATGGATAAGGATCGATTCAGGAAAGACATGGGGAAGATCGAAGAGGCGTATCAGGAGGTATTAAGACGGGTGTGTGGGTAGAAGAGACCTTGCGCGCTCAATCCTATTGACTCGATCGGTCCGACGCAATGATTCGCGCCGAGGAAGACCATCGGTGACGGACCGCCGATCCTGCGGGTGAATTGAACTGTCATTTCAACTTGTCGCCAAAGCACATAAAAGAGAACGTACATGCTGAAGGCGTATTTGAATTACGGCTTGATTGCGTCGGTGGTCATCTGGGCGGCCATCGTGGGCATCATGGCCTACCGATTGAACGAATCGCCCTGGCGGTGGGCGTTCGTCGCCTTGGTGTTGTGTGGTGGACTGACGGTCGCGGCGATCCTCTGGATCAAGAAATATGTGGATCGGTTGAACGAAGCTGAAGAAAATCGGGAGAGGAAGTCGTGAAAGCCAAAATTCACGTGACGCTGAAGCCGGGCATTTTGGATCCACAGGGCAAAGCGATCGAGCACGCGCTGGATACGTTGGGGTTTAAGAATGCGGCGAATGTGCGCGTCGGGAAATACATGGAGCTTGAACTACAGGAGCAGGATAAGATCAAGGCCGAGGCTGAGGTCAAAGCCATGTGTGAAAAACTCCTGGCGAATACGATTGTTGAGGAATATCGGTACGAATTGCAAGGTTGAGGCTGAGTCGAGGTTCCAGACCCATTGCTCGGCCGTAACGTCAAACTGGGCTTTTTTTACAATCCATGAACATCGGCGTCCTGGTTTTTCCCGGCAGTAATTGCGATCACGATTGTCAGTACATTTTTCGTGACGTGCTTGGACAGGACGTGACGCTGGTGTGGCATAAGGAGACGTCAGTCGCCGGTTTGGATGCGGTGATCCTGCCGGGCGGATTTTCATACGGCGATTATCTTCGAACCGGAGCGATCGCCCGGTTTTCTCCGGTCATGCAAGCCGTCAAGCAGTTCGCAGCCGAGGGAGGGCTGGTACTCGGAATCTGCAATGGATTCCAGATTCTCCTGGAAGCGGGTCTATTGCCCGGAGCCATGCTGCGGAATCAGTCGGTACACTTTATCTGCCGAGAAACCTACATCAAAGTGGAGAACGCGGCGACCCCGTTTACGAATTCTTGCAGGTCCGGCCAAGTGCTCAAAATTCCCATCGCACACGCGGACGGGAATTACTACACCGATCCGGTCACGTTGGCCGGCCTTCAGGCAAACGCCCAAGTGATCTTTCGTTATTGCACGGCTGAGGGGAAGGTGACGCCGGAGGCCTGTCCGAACGGTTCGCTCGACAATATTGCAGGTATCCGAAATGCCGAAGGTAATGTGTTGGGGATGATGCCGCATCCTGAACGATGCGCCGACGCGATACTGGGCAATGAAGACGGACGGGTCATCTTTCAATCCATGATCGAGTACTTGGAGCGAAGGGATCCGGCGAGAGTGCGGTGAGCGCTCCAACGGTGATGTGGCCGATATCGCTCTCCAGAGGATTGAAGATGGAAAGTCGTCGCGGTAAAGTATTGCGTCGGTTATGTGTATCAGCGTTACTTTTTTTTCATAATAATAAATGAGGAGGGTCGCGATGGGACGTGTAGGTGCAGTGTTGGCGATCGTAGGTCTGTTGGCCTTGGGTGCTGGTGTCAATGGTTGGGCCGCGACGGATGATGGCAGCAAGATCGCCATAAAGAGTCCGGCAGCGGGCGCCAAAGTCGGGAGCGACGTCGAAGTGGTCTACGAGCTCACGAAGGGGAGCCAGGCGACGCATGCCCATTGTTTCGTGGATGGAGAATATCAAAAGGGGTGGAAGGGGACTGTCAAGGGGATGTCGCCCGGGACCCATGAGATTAAGGTCGTGGCGGCGAACAAGGATCATGAAACATTAGCCGCTGAATCATCCGTTAAAGTAGAAGTACGGTAGAAAAAGCTCGGGATCTTAGTCCTCGGACCGACGGGCTGGCGAGGCGCGAATCCAGTGCCTCGCCGGTCACGTTGCGCAATGCTGGCAACTGTGGCATGCATATCCTGGAGCTGAGCAATCAGTAGGTCAAAATGCCCCGTGGAAATCTTTCTCGCTGTGACCACTAGGGCATGATGCAGGCCGGCATGCCACCAATCACCAACGACCTCATCGCTCTGCACAATCTCACGGGCGATGAATACCAAAAGATCATCGCCATCCTGGGGCGCGAGCCCAATCTGACAGAACTCGGCATGTTTTCCGTGATGTGGTCGGAGCACTGCTCCTACAAGAGTTCTCGGGTGCATTTGAAAAAGCTGCCGACGGCCGGCCCTCGTGTCGTGCAAGGGCCTGGAGAAAACGCGGGGGCGATCGATATCGGCGATGGACTGTGCGTGGTCTTCAAGATGGAATCGCACAACCATCCCTCGTTCATTGAACCGTATCAGGGCGCCGCCACGGGAGTCGGCGGGATTTTACGCGACATCTTTACGATGGGAGCGAGGCCCCTGGCGCTGCTCGATTCGCTTCGATTCGGAGAATTGCAATCGGCGAAGAACCGCCATCTCTTGAAAGGAGTCGTATCCGGCATCGCGGGTTACGGCAATTGCATGGGGGTGCCGACCGTGGGTGGGGAGATCGTCTTCAACGATATCTACTCGCTCAATCCCTTGGTCAATGTATTCTGCCTCGGTCTGGCTCACAAGGATAAGATCTTCCGTGGTACCGCGGCAGGAGTCGGTAATCCGGTGATCTACTTCGGTTCAAAAACAGGCCGTGATGGAATCCATGGCGCGACGATGGCCTCCGATTCATTCGACGATCAATCGGAACAGAAGCGGCCGACTGTCCAAGTCGGAGATCCGTTCACGGAAAAATTGTTGCTGGAGGCCTGTCTCGAACTCATGGATCGGGATCTGCTCGTCGGGATTCAGGACATGGGTGCTGCGGGGCTGACGAGTTCATCCTGTGAAATGGCTTCGCGCGCCGGCAACGGGATCGAGTTGGACCTGACGGTGGTGCCACGGCGAGAGCCGGGCATGACGCCCTATGAGGTCCTGCTGTCTGAATCGCAAGAGCGAATGTTGATGGTGGCGAAAGCCGGCAAGGAAGCCGAATGCATCGAGATTTGCCGGAAGTGGGATTTAGATGTTGCCGTGGTGGGCAAAGTCACCGCTGACGGAATCTTACGCATCAGAGACCAGGGGAAGGTCGTGGCGGAAATCCCCGCCAAGGCGTTGGCGGACGAGGGCCCACGATATGAACGGCCCTACCAGCCGCCGCCTTATCAAGATATGCTGACGAACTTGAATTACGACGCCATTCCCGACGTGAAAGATGCCGATGCGGCATTGCGGACCTTGTTGGAGTCGCCGACGATCGCCAGTAAGCGGTGGGTGTTTGAACAATACGATCACATGGTGCGGACGAACACCGTGGTGCGCCCCGGATCCGATGCGGCGGTCGTCAGGATCAAGGGGACGACAAAAGCCGTGGCGATGACGGTGGATTGCAACAGCCGATATTGTCTGCTGCACCCCTATGAGGGGGCTCGTCTGGCCGTCGCTGAGGCGGCTCGGAATCTCGTCTGTTCCGGTGCGGTACCGATCGGGTTGACGGATTGTCTCAACTTCGGCAATCCCGAACGCCCCGACATCATGTGGCAGTTCGTCATGGCGATCGAAGGGATGAAAGATGCTTGCGAGCATTTCCACATTCCCATCGTGAGCGGGAACGTCAGCTTTTACAACGAAACGAACGGGCTATCGATCTATCCGACTCCCATGTTGGGCATGGTTGGATTGATTGAAAATTTCCAACGAACGATGACCCAGTGGTTCAAACAGGAAGGTGACGATATCATCTTGCTGGGGTCCTCTCGTGAGGATCTGGGGGGATCGGAATATCTCAAGGTCGTTCATGCACGCGAACAGGGATCGCCGCCTTATTTGAGCCTGAATACCGAAAAGGCTCTTCATGAGTGCGTCCTCGAGATGATCGGTGACGGGCTCTTGCAGTCCGCGCATGACTGCTCCGAAGGGGGTCTCGCCGTCGCGTTGGCGGAAAGTTGTATCTCCGGTCCCGAAAGGAACTTGGGGGCTGTGGTAAGATTGGTCAAGGGTCGGTTTCGGAAAGATGCCATTCTCTTCGGGGAAAGTCAGTCGAGGATCGTGATCTCTGCCAAGCCGGTTCATCGAGGGGACATTCTCGATCGCGCAAGGCGGTTCGGTGTTCCCGTCGAAGTGATTGGGATCGTTACCGGGGAACGGTTGACGGTGTCCATGGGAGATGAAGGATCGATGCAACCGGTGATCGATCAGTCGGTGGCGATGCTGCACGATCGGTGGAGTTTCGCTTTGGAACGTTCGCTGAATCCAGTTTAGTGTCGTAACGGCCAAGGATCATGAACAAAGAATTACCGATCGTCTCGCCCGATAAGTTCCATGACGAGTGCGCCGTCTTCGGCGTCTATGGCCACGAAGAAGCCGCCAATCTGACGTATTTGGGATTGTATGCGTTGCAGCACCGTGGACAAGAGGCATCAGGGATTGTCGCGGGAGACGGAGAACAATTCTTCATCCAAAAAGGCATGGGCCTCGTGGCGGACATTTTTCACAAGTCTGTGCTGGAGAAACTGCCCGGTCATATGGCCATCGGACACAACCGCTACTCCACCACCGGCGGCAACGATCTGAAAAATGTGCAGCCACTGACCGTGAATTTCGCCCTCGGGAATTTGGCCTTGGCTCACAACGGCAATCTCATCAATGCTCAAATGCTTCGGCATGAGCTCGAAGCCTACGGGGCGATTTTCCAGTCCACCTCCGACAGCGAGGTCATCATCCACCTCATCGCGCACTCGCGAGCGGGGTCCTTTCTCGCGCGGGTCGTCGATGCGCTGAACCAGGTGCGGGGCGCGTTCTCGGTCGTATTGATGACCGACAACGGCCTGATCGCCGCTCGTGATCCATACGGCCTTCGACCGCTGTGTATCGGGCGTTTGCGAAGCAGCTGGATCGTGGCGTCCGAGACTTGTGCGTTCGACTTGCTCGATGCCGAGTACGTTCGAGAAGTGGAGCCGGGCGAGCTGATCGTGATCAGCGATCAGGGGCTCGACAGTCATCATCCGTTTCCCAAGAAGAGCCCGGCGATGTGCGTGTTCGAATATGTGTATTTTGCGAGACCGGACAGCCGCATCTTCGGAGCCGACGCCGTGTATGCCACGCGGAAGGCGTTGGGACGGCAGCTGGCTCAAGAGTCATGGGTGCAGGCGGATGTCGTTATTCCCGTTCCCGATTCCGGCGTGCCGGCGGCGCTCGGCTTTTCCGAAGGGGCGGGAATTCGGTTTGAAACCGGCTTGATCCGCAATCACTATGTCGGGCGGACGTTCATTGAACCGGAACAGTCGATTCGTCACTTCGGCGTCAAGGTCAAGTTGAATGCCGTCCCCGAAGTCTTGGATGGCAAACGCGTCGTGGTCATCGATGATTCGCTGGTTCGCGGCACGACGAGCCGGAAGATCGTGAAGATGATCCGGCAAGCCGGGGCAAAGGAAGTCCACATGCGGATCAGCTCACCGCCGATCCTCTCGCCTTGTTTCTATGGAATCGACACGCCGACGAAAAAAGAGCTGATCGCCTCCGATCATTCGACGGAAGAAATCCGCAAGTACATCACGGCCGACAGTTTGGCGTATCTCAGCCTTGACGGCATGTTGAAATCCGCCCCAAGGACACCTGATCAATACTGTACGGCCTGTTTTACCGAACGCTATCCCATCCCGTTCACCCGGGCGGAAGAACTTCAACTCGGTCTGTTCGAATCGACGCACTGAGTTCGTTCCGTCCAATGACATGACGCCTCCTGAACAAGACGACCAGAACGTGCTCCAGCCCCGGGGGAGACAGCGGGTTCGCGTGGACTATCCCGCCTCATTCACGGGCGACGAAGGATCGGGCCATGGAACGGTGACCAATCTCACGATCGCTGGCTGTGAGATCAAAAGTCCTATTCAATTGCCGATCGCGGCGCGGTTGTGTCTCCATGTGCAGCTGCCCGGTGCTCGCCCTCCGATCGTGATCGCTCATGCCATCGTCCGTTGGAGGAACGAAGATCGATTCGGGCTCGAGTTCGTCCGATTTGACGGAGAGGCAAAAGAGCAACTCAAAGACATGCTCAATCAGCGCGAAGACTCCGCCGAGGAGTGAATTCCCTTCTGTCCCGCGGTTGCCGCTCCAAAAATTCCCATGGTAGGATGCACCTGTAGTTCGGGCCTCAGTGATGCCAGTTATGCGGTGAGGGCTTCAACATGATGGAAGGTTTGTGCGAGCATGATTGCGCGGGGAAACGGAGGATCGTCATGAGGCGGATTGTACTGACTTTTGGACTATTGGTCTTCTCGACTCTGTTTACGACGCCGGTTTCTGCAGCGGGTTTATTCCAGGTGGGAGAGAAGGCTCCATCATTCTCCCTCACTGCCCTCTCCGGTGAAACCGTGTCGCTCGATTCCTATACTGGTAAAGTGGTGGTGTTGGGACTCTTTCACATTTGCGAGCCTTGTCTGATACAGGGCAGCGCCTTACAAAAAGTATATGAGTCGACACAAGGCAAGAACGTGGCGGTAGTAGGGGTCAATTCGTCCGGCAATGCGAAGCGAGAGGTCGGCGAATTTTTGTCAGGCTTCCCGGTCAAGGTCACCTATCCCTATCTCTTAGATCCCGGCAAGGTGACGGATAAGTTGTATGGCGGAGGCAAGTTCATTCCCAACGTATATGTGATCGATCAGCATGGAATCATCCGTTGGCAACGCGTCGGCAATATGGATTTGGCGGGAGCCGACGTGATTATCGCAGAGGTGGAAAAGCTGTTGGCAACCGGGAACAAGAAGATGTAGCGAACGGCATCTGCTCTTCTCCGTGCTTGCCGACTAGGTAGCCTATCCATTTGAATCCAAGCATTGACAAGGGTCGAGCCCGTGCGCGGAGAGGAGACGATGTCATGGATGAAATGGAAGAGGGCAAACAGAAGTTCTTGGAAGTGGTGCAAGAAATCGACGGCTCGGTCCAAGTCGTGATTCCCGTGACACCTTCGAACAGCATGTTTTTGATCTCGCTGACGAAGGGGGCGAATCGAAAATTTATCACCGTGCCAGAAGACGACATTATCGACTTGCCTCACGAAGCGAGCATCCGGACGAAAGTCACCAAGACGGTCAAGGACGCCATTGCGGCTCTGTGATCGCCGTGATGACATGAATTCTGTACGATAACCATCGTTTCTGCCATGAAACAAATCTTACCCGGTATCTGGCAATGGTCGTGGTTCTCCGAGGAGAAGCAGCTCGATTTCAACGGGCTGTTTTTGGTCATCGGTGACCATACGATTCTGGTAGACCCGCCTCCGATGACCGGCGAGGCAAGGGCCATCGTCCGGCGACATGAGCCCATCGACTACATTACCCTTACGAACCGGGATCACGTCCGAGAAGCCGCGGCGTATCAGGCCGAGCTGAGGTGTCAGCTCTGGGTTCCGGAAGCCGATGCTTCCCAGATGGATGTGAAACCGACGAAAACCTACAAAGATGGTGAACTATTACCCGGTGGGATTTGGGCCATCCATCTGAAGGATCAGAAGTCGCCGGGTGAGTCGGCATTGTTTATCGAACGGGGGCAAGGCGTGTTGATCGTAGGAGACGCATTGATCGGCAAACCACCCGGTTCCGTGCGTCTCCTTCCTGCCGAGAAATATATGGACATTTCGAAAGCCAAGGAGGAACTTCGTCGGCTCTTACAGTATAAATTCGAAAGTCTTCTTGTCGGAGACGGCGCCTCAATCCTCGTCGGTGGGAAACAGCACGTGGAACAGATCTTGTCAGCGATACCATGACATTACGTAACAGCCCATCCGAAGAGTTGAACCGACAAGGGAACGAACATTTCTCACGAGGGCATTACACGGAAGCCTATGCCTGTTACGCCAAGGCGCTTGAGTATGATCGACTCACCGGTGATCAACGTGCCCTGGTGGCCACGCTCGGTAATTTGGGCAACATCTGCGCAGTCAGCGGACGGCGGGATGCCGCACAGGCACATTATCAGGAGGTTTTGGAATTGCAAAAACTTCTGGGTGATGAGAAAGGCATCGGGACGACGCTGGCAAACTTGGGAAATCTTCGGGCTGATGCGGGTGAATGGGATCGGGCAAGAGCGTATTACCTGGAGGCCCTCGACCTCATGATCAAAACGCATGATGAGCCGGCCCGAGCCGTCCTGTTTTCCGACCTTGGGCTGGTGGCCCGTGAGACCGGTCAGTTTACGGAAGCCATCGAGTGTTACGAACGGTCGTTGGAGCTGATGCGGCGGTTGGGCAACCTGGGCGGTGTGGCGGATGCATGGCGCATGATCGCCCGTACATTCGTGATGCAAGAACGTTACGACGAGGCCGCTGCCTGTTGCCAAACCAGCCAGTCGGTCGCCGAACGGTTACGGGACGAACTTCGTGTCGGTGGCGCGCGATACGTGCTGGCTCAATGTTATGAGGAAATGGGGCGTTTGCAGGATGCCGCAGATCTTCTCGAGCAGGTCGTGGACATGGATCGTAAGTATCGCCTGCCGAAACTTGAAGAAAACACCAAGCGTCTCGCAGCCCTTCGCGCTCGCCTCACCGATTCTAATCAGTGGGGGTCTCGTCGAGGGATACGGGCATGACGCAGCGACCTTCCCCAAGCTGGACCCAACTCAGCGCCGATCTGAAGCGCTCTTTCCCCCAGTTTTACGAATTGGAGCCCGACGGTCCGCTCGTCATGGATCTGGGTGAAGATGGCTGGCTTTTGGAAGTCAGGCCGGACGGGAGAGTCCTGTGCCAGTATGGGGTGGCGATGGATGAGGTAATGGCGCTAATGTCGGAGGGCACGCCGGAGGACTTAGGCACCGATGAAGTCGCGAAACAAGCCAAGTATTTTCTTCAGCCGGCGGTCGCCAAATATCGGGCGCTCCTTCTGCAGTCGGGATTTGTTGAAGAGACCGAAATGACCGACGAGTTTGTGGCGGTCACGTTTGCGCGTGGCACGGACCTGCAGAATCGTGCCAAACTGGACGATCTCCTCCGGTGGTGCCGTAGGCAAATCGGAAGCGGGCCGTGACTCGGCGAATCGCGACATTCGACGAATTTCGTGACGCGGTTACAGCCTATCGATTGCCACGGGTCTTGTTGGCCGCGCTGGAGCTGGATCTCTGTACGGCCATCGGAAAACGATGGTGGACCGTTCCTGGGCTGGCCAAACACATCAAGGTCAGCGAAAGGGGACTCGGCATCCTTTGTCGTAATCTCGCGGCGGCAGGGGTCTTACATAAAAACGGATCACGTTTTAAGAATAGCCGGCTGGGCGCCACGGCGCTGAATGCCAACCATCCCGCCTATCGCGGCGGCTATTTGAATTTGATCGAACGTCATTGGGCGGACTGGCTACGGCTGCCGGAGTCTGTGCGGAGCGGTCTGCCGATCGACCATGATATCCCGGACAGTCCGGACGATCGTCGGCAATTTACGTGGGCCATGCATCACAGGACGTTGGAACTTGCTCCGGCGATCGCGGCTCAGATCTCATTAGCTCGTTCCAAGACATTGTTGGATCTCGGCGGGGGGCCAGGCACCTACGCCATGGCATTCCTCGCAAAAATCCCCAGCTTCACGCCACCGTCTGTGATCGAGAGGCCGCGCTCGAGGTGTCCAAGGAAATCGCCAGCATGCATAAGGCGAGACGACGACTCTCCTATCTCCCACTCGATTTTTCAGAAGAACCTATCCCGGGCGCGTATGATGTGATCTGGTACTCGAACGTGCTGCACATTTATTCTCCGGACCAGAACCGAACTATTTTCCGCCGAGCTCGAGCGGCGTTGAGGCCAGGGGGCCGATTCATCATCCAAGACGCGTTTCTACACGATCGCGAAGGATTGTACCCTGCAGAGGCCAGTTTGTTTGCGGTGTCGATGCTGTTGTTCACGGAAGGCGGGAATACCTATTCAGCATCGGAAACGACGAGATGGCTGAAAGAAGCCGGATTCGTGGGGGTCAAGCCGATCACGCTCAAGAAAGGGACGGAGGACTGGGAGGAAGGGCTTCTGGAGGCATCGGTCCCTGCTCCTCATATAAAAAAGACCGTCCGCCGAACACGATTAAGCAAAGATAGAAAAGCCCGCTGATGCCGCTGGCCATCATGGACGCCACACCCTCTGAATCCTGTGCCAAGACTTGAACGATCGTTGCGATGTCCATTGCCAACCCGACCGTGGCGTAGAAGACGCAAACCGCCGGCGCCCATCGAAGCTGGCGCCAAATCAAAAGAGCGAGTCCAAGAGGAACAAAGATGAAAAAGATGATCTTCCAATCCATGACCGGCGGAGTGGGGCTGCCTTTCGCCGACAAGAGGAAACCTCCCTCAACGATGAGGGTCCCGAGCAACAGAACTAATAGAGGACTCCGCCGCATTCCGTGACTATAGACTGCGAGGAAAAGCTCGGCAATGGGCGCCTTGTGGGCAAGAGTAGGCGAATGGTAGGGTATTTTTCATGGGGACCGATCATTTAGGCAAAGGTCAGTTACCGGGGCAGGCTTGTCTTCTGCTGTATGATGGAGAATGTCGGTTCTGCGTTTCTATAAAGGGGAGGCTTAGCCAATTAGGGATTGGTCGAGCAGGATCCGGCGTCAGATTCATCCCCTATCAGAGCGAAGAGGCCAAAATTGCCTTAGGACGAGATTATCGTCCTGGTCGTCCTGATAGGGCTTTCTTGGTTCAACCTTCAGGGGGAATACTGCAGGGCCTTGACGCGTTTCTTCCTCTTGTCCACCATCTCCCAGGAGGAAAGTCTCTGTTGTGGTGGTTACGGTTTCATTTCGTTAGACGGCTGGTCGACTGGAGCTATCGAATGCTGGCACGCCATCGATATCGGTTGTTCGGCGAATCTAAGTTTCCCGTCGACAAGACTGACGGAAGCTAATTCACTTCAATTTCACACCCCCTCTTTCGAGGGGATTCTGCCTACAGCGGGGAATTTACCAACCATCTACCCTCTTTCAGAATGCGCTCAGCATTTTGGAGGGCAGATATATGTTGTGCAGAACAGTCGCATCGACGAATTGTTCGAGACTCGTTCATGTGGCGGATCGACCGCAGGATGGGGCTTGTCATGATCCTTCGAAGTTTCTGCGTTGTCTATTGACTGTCCTCCTCACTCTCATCACCTTCTCCGCTGCATCTGCCTGGGGTGGAGCACCTACAGGGGGGAAACAGGCGATCGTGGCCGCAGGATTCGGGTACCAGATCGGCGCCCTTTCCTCGATCACGGTCAAAGTCTATGACGCCGAATCAGGCGACATCCTGTCCAATGAAGTTTACGAACTCGCCGTCAAAGAGAGTGAGGGCGTGAGCTCGAACCGGGGGCCGCGCATTTTCGCCGGTGGAGTCGGACTTGGTGCAACCGATCTCTCCAACTTCATATTGCGGGTCTACGATGCCAATACGGGTGTATTTCAATGGGAAGGACGCCTCAATCTTGTGCAGACGGATTGGAAGGCGGGAGGACAGGCCGTTTCGACCGGGCTTCCTCGGCGGGCAACCGTGATGAAGAGACTGGTTGCCGAAACACCGATCGAGCAGCCCGTGTTTCTACTGCGCGCAATGGACGCGGCGACCGGCATGCTTGTGTGGCAGGATGAATTCACGACCGTCCGTGCCGGAATTCCGAGAGCCCACCAGATTGTAGATCGAGCAACTCATCCGGACAGCCCGTCCCTTTTAAATCCACACACCTTCAATTTCAGGATTCGCATGTATGATCCCACCGGAAGCAAAGTTCTGTGGGAGGATCAACTCTTTCAAGCGGATTCCGATGAAGGGCCTGAGCAGTCGCACCGTGATCAGGCCGATATGCTTCCGGCCTGGCCTAATTTGCCTCAGGGAGAGTCCGCGGTCGGATCGATCTAACGGTGCACGTCCGTATGGCTGTCGGCCGGCTAGGAAGGTGACGAACTCACGATCGGTTTCGTTCGAAGCTCTCCAGCCATTGCTGGTGGAATTGTTCGTAGGAGACAAACAGCTTGTTCTGAAGCGCGACAGCTACCGATGACTTGGCTTCGAACGCATTCAGCAGTTCATCAACGCGCGCCATCCCCCATCGCTCAACCAAGTAGCGAGTCGCCGAATTGGCTTCCAAATAGGCCACTATGGAAGCCCCGGCGGGCAATGCGCCCCAAGAGCCTTCCAAATAAGCCAAAGGAATTACCGTGATATCCCCGCTCATGGCCTGATCGAGCTCAGGCCATGGGTCTCCCGCCAATTGCATGGCCAGGCCCTCGTTCAACCAGGTCGGCATCGATCCGATGCTTGTCCCTAGGCGGTCATGGAGCAGGGCATGGACATACTCGTGGCGAAGGACGCTCGCCAACCACTTTCGATCCGTGGTCGCTCCTTGAGTGGGAATTTGAATACGCCCAAGGTGGGGATCATAAAGGCCGTCAGCCCACGCGGGACTTCCCGTTGCCCCTTGAAAGGAATCCTTCGTATGGAGGACGACGATGATGGGTTTCGCGGGGAAATGATTGAACTTCTGTCCGATCTCTCGATACGCGTCTTCAAGAATCTCCAGCACTGCGGTCCAGGTATTCTGGTCTTCCCCACCGTCGAACTTCACCACAAAATGAGGGCTGCTTCGTGTGGTCATGTGGGATTCAACCGACTGAGTCCGGCGAACTTTCGCCGTAACCGCGGCGAGATAGGACTGCAATCCTGGATCCTGCCGCGCTCGGTCGACTGCTTGGCGTAAGTGGTTCGCCGCCTCCTCAAGTTTGTCCTGTTCTTGTAGCAGGTCGGCCATTGCCAAGTGCGGGAATGGTTCCTCCGGCGCCACCTTTATCAATTTCAGCAGAAATGCTTCATCCAACGCGCGATCCCGCTGCTCCCAATAGGCATGGGCGAGATTCATGAGGATCACGGGATTCGACTCGTCAAGATCCGCGGCCCGTTTGAAGGCATGGAGCGAAGCTCGAGTGCCGTTCAATCGTTCCAGCTGCAACCCGAGATTGTTCCACAGGGTTGCGATGTAGGGCTTGGACTTTGCCTCGGACAACACGCTCGGAGGAAGTTCTTTCAACTTCGTTTCGGCGAGCGACAGGTTATGTTTTTCAATTTCATCACGAACGGTCTCCAAGAGGCCCTCATGCGGGCTGTGCGGTACCGTGCTGTGGTCGAGCACGCGAGGGGACGTCATCTCACGTTCGAGAGACCGGCTCTGTGGTGGAGCAGGTGGAGGAGCAACCGGTTCGAGGGTCTCCGCGAACCGCTTCATCGAAGGCGGCTGGGCAGGCCTCAAGAACAGGTTGTATCCGATCACCAACGCCAGACCGGCTGCCAGCGGTATCAGGATATGTCTGATGTTGCGACGATACATGTGCGTGAAACCAAGTGTAGCACCCTAGGAAAAGGTGACCAAGCAATGAGGCAAAACGGACTGCATGTCCGGACTCGAGGTTGTCCGGTTCGTTGAGCGCTAAGAAACGCTGTGCTACGATCCCTCACCATATGCAGGCCTCCACCGAATCGAGTCCGCACCAGCCGTTTCAGGAGTGGCTGGATCGCATCGCGCGGCCGATCGAATTTGCGAGTCGAGACGATTGCGCCCACCTGATGACCATCACAAATCTGAGTACATTCATCTCCTCCCAAGTCCTGTCAGCTCTTCGCCGTGCGGTATATCCCAAAGCTATTGAGGCCCGATTACTCTCATTGCGGGACCTCTTTATCGATTTCCAACCGACCCTTCCTGTCGATGAGCAACGTCGACGATTGCAGGCGGCTGCGTCGCTCATCAAAGCGCTTCGCGGGGCCGACCAACCGACGCCCATCCGGATGACGGATTCTCCGATGCCGGCGTCTTATCACTCCGGCGTGACGGAGACCGGCCGATCCGATCTCTGGAACCTTCCAGTTCGGTTCATCAAAGGCGTCGGGCCCAAGCGTAACGATGTCCTGAAGCGATTGCATATCGTGACGGTGGAGGATGCACTCTGGACCGTTCCATGGCGCTACGAGGACCGATCGGTCATGACACCGATCGGAAATCTCGTTCCGGGTATGAAGGCCTCGATTTGCGGTGTGATACGAACCAGCGAGGCGAAGCGTACAAGAAATCGTCGATTCAGTGTATTGGAAGTCGGTGTCGAAGATTACTCGGGGCGATTGCTGGTGGTGTTCTTCAATCAACCCTATTTGGAGAAGGTGTTCGCGGTGGGGATTCGTGTGATGCTGAACGGGCGGGTGCTGTCAGGTCGACAAGGATGGATGGTTCCGCGCATGGATGTGGCGCAATACGAAATTATCGGGGAGGACACTGAATCGACACTGCACGTCGGGCGAATCGTTCCGATCTATCACGAGACTAAAGGATGGACCTCTCGTCAGATGCGGGTGTTGGTGAAGACTCTGTTGGCGGATCATGGGATGGCGATCCATGACCATTTGCCGGTACCCCTTCGCGCTCGGCAACGGTTGATTCCAATTCACGACGCGCTGCAGAATGCACATTTTCCAAAGGCCGGCACCGACCTCCAGCTCCTGGAGCGAGGAAAGACGGCGGCACACCGACGATTGGCGTTCGAAGAACTTCTGCTGCTCCAACTGGCCTTGGCGGCCAGGCATCGCTCGGTCCACGAAGAGCCGAAGGACCTGCGGTTCAACCTGCGGACACCGCTCTTGCAACGGCTCGGCGGTCTCTTGCCGTTTCACCTCACGACGGCACAGGATCGAGTCATTCGAGAAATATTTCGCGACATGATGTCGCCCCGTCCCATGAATCGTTTGGTGCAAGGCGATGTAGGGTCCGGGAAGACGGCGGTCGCCTTGCATGCACTGGTGATGGCCTGTGGTTCAGGCTATCAGGCCGCCCTGATGGCGCCGACCGAGATTCTCGCGGAGCAGCACTATCGAAACTTGTGCACAATCCTGCAAGCCCTAGGGCTTCACACGATTGTGGTGCGAGGAGGAGAGAAAGCGTCCGTGAAGAAGGCGCAGGGCGAAGCGTTGGCCTCGGGGGACATTCACGTGGCGATCGGAACGCATGCCCTGATTCAACAGGGTGTGCGGTTCAAGAACCTGGGTCTGACGGTGATCGATGAGCAGCACAAATTCGGCGTGCTGCAGCGAAAAACCTTGATCGACAAAGGCTACAAACCCGACGTGCTGGTCTTGACCGCCACCCCCATTCCTCGGACATTGGCGATGACGGTGTACGGTGACCTTGATGTATCGGTGATCGATGCCTTGCCACCGGGACGAAAGCCGGTGCGGACATTTCTTTTCCATGAGGCGCAACGGCGGCGTGCCTATCAGATCGTGCGGGACGAATTAGGTGCCGGACGGCAAGCCTATGTCGTCTATCCACTGGTTGAAGAGTCGGAAAAGACCGATCTCCAGGCCGCCATTCAGGGAGCCGAACAGTTGCAAAACGGGGAATTTCTGGACTTTCGTGTCGGCCTGCTGCATGGGCGTATGAAAGCCGCCGAGAAAGAGTCGGTGATGGCCGACTTTCAGGCGGGAACGATCCAGCTGTTGGTCGCGACGACGGTGATCGAAGTCGGGGTCGATGTGCCGAACGCGACGGTCATCTTGATCGAACATGCCGAGCGGTTTGGTCTTGCACAGCTGCACCAGTTGCGCGGACGAGTGGGGCGGAGCAACCAACAATCCTACTGTCTCTTGATGGCCCGGAAGTTGGGACGGGCAAGGACGCAAGGGGGAAACCCGCCTCCAGGGAGCGAGGAGTCGGTGTCTGCGGCCAGAGAACGCCTGGAGGCGCTCGTCCGGTCAAATGACGGATTCGTGATTGCCGAGGATGATTTGCGAATCAGAGGTCCGGGAGAGTTCTTTGGATTGCGCCAATGGGGAATGCCAGAGTTTCGCGTGGCGAATTTGGTGCGAGACGGCGACCTGTTGCAGCAAGCCAGGCAAGAGGCCTTCTCATTGCTGCAAGCGGATCCAGGATTGAAAGAATCGGCCCATCAGGGCTTGCGTGACGCCATGCTGCGTAAGTGGGAAAAGAAGCTCGAACTTGGTTCAATAAGCTAGGACACCCATGGGATTCTTTCAGCGGATAAAAGATGATTTGCGATCCGGGATCGCGACTCTGCGGCTGGGAACTGTTCATGCAGCCGGCCGTGCCTTGGAAGAGACGGAATTGCTTCGAATCAGGCTGGAACTCCGGAAGATCGACCAGCAACTTTCCGATCTATACAAAGACATCGGCGAGCGGGCCGTCGACATGAAGGAGCGTGGCGAAACGGCGGAACGGGTCGTCTACGACGCCGAGATCGTGCGTCTCGTCAAAGAAGTGGAGATGCTCAAGGAGTCGCGGAAGAAGCTGGAAGCCGACATGGAAGACATTCGGAACGAGCAATGACCGGGCCACCGCATCACACACTCCGCTTGGCTGGTATCGATATCGGCACATTGACCTGTCGGCTCCTCATCGCTGACGTACCGCAAGGTGCTCCCCTCGAAAAACTTCGATCAGACCGGCGCATCCTCCGCTTGGGGGAGGGTGTCGATCAGACGAAACGACTGAGTCCAGCGGCAATGGACCGAGTCATCCAGTCTTTAGGCGAATGGCGGGATATCATTAGCGATTATGGTGTCGAAGCCACTGCGGTTGTGGCGACGAGCGCGGTGCGGGACGCTGAGAATCGCGATGAATTTCTTGAACGGGTCAAACGAGAAGCCGGCTTTGAAGTGGAAATAATTACGGGCGACGAAGAAGCTCGGCGGACGCTACTCGGCATTCGCTCCGGCTTGCCGTCCGGAGTCACAGGCATCCTGGCGCTGGACATTGGCGGCGGCAGTACTGAATTCATTTTTGATCGTCCGGGACAGAAGCTGGTCGCCCGCTCGATCGATATCGGAGTGGTTCGCCTCAGTGAGCGCGTACTGCAACACGATCCTCCGACCAGTGAGGAAGTACACCAAGCAAGGAAATGGGTGATCGGAGAAACAAAAGCCGCTGTTGCTGGCATGGGTGACTATCGATCAGCCACGTTTGTCGGCACGGCCGGCACGATTACCAGTCTAGCCGCCATGGCGCAGAAGCTTCAAACCTACGAATCGACTAGAATTCACAACTATGTGCTGAGGTTGGAATCCATCCGAGATCTTGAGCGGACACTGCTCAGCAGGATGAAGATCGAGCGAGTCGGGTTGCCAGGATTGGAGAAAAACCGCGAAGAAGTCATCGCCGCCGGCGCGATCATTATTCGGACGATTATGGAGACGCTGGGGATGTTCCAGGTGCTGGTCAGCGATTTTGGATTGCGGGAAGGAGTACTGATTGATATGGCAGTGCGAGTGTCCAGAAATAACATCTGAGTCGTTGTTGATGAGCTGGAGGCAGGCCTTATGAGACTTCCCAAGAATCTCTTTCACCTCGGTCTGCTAGTCGCACTGTTGCTGGCTCTCGATGGCTGCGGAAGTGATCAATACTATTTCTCCAAGCCAGGCTTCTCTCAGCAGCAATACGAACAAGACAACTATGAATGCCTACAGGCAGCCCAACAGCCCATGCTCATCACCCCCACACCTGGTATGCCGGCTGGGGGAATGGCTACGAACCAAGGATATTTATTTAGCTTGTTTTAGGGCTAAAGGCTACACCGTTCAGAGTGAAGAAGAGCGTAAGCAAGTCGTGCGTGCAGAGGAGCGTGCATATCATGAACAGCTGCAGCAGAGGGAGCATGAAAAACGGTTGCGTGAGGAGGCGACACGCAAGGAAAGGCAATCCGTATTGGTTGAAAGGCAACGGTTCGAGGCGGAAAAGTCTCGCCAAGTTCAGTCTAAGCCGAAAAGTGGGAAGCAAGTATATAGTTCGGAATATACAGAGAAAGACGTGCCGATGGTTCTAGTTCCCAATGGCGAATTTCTCTATGTATGTTCGCAAATCGGACTTCGGGGTACTCCAGACTTGTTGGCTTAAGAACTGATCGAAGTTGTCCAATGGTGAGGAGTCTTGTACACTTCTTTAGTGCTCTGATCGGAACCTCCCACTATGCAAGATCGTTCCAATCAGCTAGAAGACGAGAGAATTGCAGCCAATTTACGCCGTGCCATCGAGTTGACTGAACTCGGATTAGCGCTGCGTCGGTCGGTGCTGCAACAGGATGAACCTCAGGGTGATGCCATGATAAAAGTCATGCGCGAGATTCGGCACGCAAAAGAGCAGGCATGGCAGCAGAATCGTTCTTAGCGCAGACCCTCTCCACCCTCATCACGGACTTTAATCGACGGGGTATTCCGTACGCGCTGGCCGGAGGTTGGGCGTACAGTGCGTTGGTCGAGCCACGAGCAACGACGGATATCGATATCCTTCTGTTGATGGAACAGCCTTCCCGTGATCGGCTGCAGTCGTTGTTTTCCTCGCTTTTTGATTCAATCATCGTCCATCCAGCCGCCATGGTCTTTCATGGTATTTCGATTTGGCGATGTGTGGGGATTTTGAAAAACCAAGAAGTCGTCATCGATCTGCTCTTGGCTGACTCCGAATACCTGCGGACAGCCCTGTCGCGTCGTCGACTGGTTTTGTTGGACGACTTACCAGTGTCGATTCTGACTGTGGAGGACTTAATCTTACTCAAGACTCTCGCGGGTCGGCTCCAAGATCAGGCTGATCTCGAGAAAATCAGGCTTCGTCAGGACGAACTTCACGTCAATTGGACGTATGTCAGGGAATGGAAAGCAAAGCTGGGCCTTGCCCAGTAACTTGCCCTACTTCTGTGAATACCACCGATAGCCCTTGTTTTCCGTGAATTGCGCTTTCGGCGCGCCGCCGGGCTTTTCGAGTAACAGCACTTTGAAGTCCTGGAGGCCGAACCAGGCGGGATCACCAAGATCATGATAGTGGAGGCCCTGAAGCTTGGGAAGCATATCACCTAACGCCTGTTCCAATTCTTTCTCTGTATAGGCTCGCACCGCAAAGGGTTGGTTGATGGCCTGACAGAATCTTTGAATGGTGTAGGTGGCACCGGTGCAGAGCACCTTCATGTCCGGCTTCAGTCCGAAGAACTGTGGCAGAGAAAGATATCGTTCCTGAAATCCGAGCCAGCGCACCGCCTGCCGCAGGTGGCTGTATTGCACTTCGTATTCCGTATGCCCCGGCAGCTTCACGGGGGCCGGCCATCCGGTCTCAATGCCGAATTCGGTGAGAAACACTCGGCCGCCCGGCTTGAGCACTCGCCACAGCTCGGCGACGAAGCGAATCGGTCCTAAGTTAAAGATCACCGATGCAGGCGGGTCGCTTTCGATCGGGAAGCGAAGCCGTCTGATCCAGCCCAGTGCTTCTTGGTGTTGCGCGGTTTCTCCGACCCCGGATGCGAGTTCGTTCTTGCTTAGCTGCACTGGGGTCATATCGGCCATGTTTTCGTTGTCGATGACGAGATCGATGGACTGATCGGCAAAGGGGAGCGATTCGGCATTGGCCCGGGTGCCCGAGGCGTTCCATCCACCGGCCTTGGCTCGAGAGACTTGAAGGTTGAGGAACGGTTGCGTGATGTCCAGCGACAGGTAGGTAATGCCCTGCCGTTCGAAAGGCAAGAGGTCCTTCCCCAGTTCCTGTGCGACGTAACCAAGACCGCCGCCGATTTCGAGGAGGGTCTTGGGCTTGGGATTGAACCAGCCGAGTCGGCGTAGTTGCCGCATGAGGAGCCGCCCGTAGGTCAAGCCGTTCAGGGCGTCGCTTGGTTCACGGAAGAGATGTGAGACGGTAGTTTCGATGATATCGAAATGGCTGTCATCACCGTGGCATTTGGCCAGCTCATGATGATGGAACTCCTCCAAGTGTGCCTCCCCCTCAAAGCCGTCTTGGCCGGACCAGCCTTCGCGGACTTGTTGTAGAAGGGTGTCCCACTTGGCTTTGTGTCGATGGCCGCCCGGTGCTTCAGTTCCGTAGTAGCAAAGGGAATAGTTTGGCGTGGCCCATCGTTCAAGGTGCCAGGACCCCGGTTGACCGTCGGGCCCGCAGATCTTCGTCCCATATTGTTCCACGAGCATCCCGACTGTCGTATGCCCGTTCATGGCTTTGAGCATGTCGAGGCCGGTGCGGTTCATCCGGATGAGCGGCAGGTTGTCATCAAGCGGAGCAAACCACCATTCGTCCGGGTGATGGTGATAAGCGACGAGGTCGGGCATGTGCCAGGCCAGGAGGTTGAGGGTCTCTCCAGTCAAGCTCCAGGGAGGATGGACAGCGGCAGTGGGTTTCATGACGAGTATTGCTGGGTGGCGAGCTTCAGCAGCCTACAGGAGCGATCACCGATCACGCAAGATGATGAGCGCATCTATAACTGAGGGGATGTTGAGGGATCGTCCGTCACGACCAGTTGACCGCGCATGATGGGATGGATACCGCAGTGATAGGGGTATCGACCCGCCGGCAAGCCTGGCAAGACAAAGTGTCCCCCCGGTGCGACCGTCCCTGAATCGAACAGGCATGGTCGTTCTTCCTTTAGGCAGTCGTTGTGCGTGACGGTATGATGAGTGGGGGTCGGATTATCCCAGCGAATGGGCGTGCCGCTCACCACGGTTGCGGTGGCAGGGACATAATAGGGTGAACCATTCTCCATGAGAATCTGCGTAGCCGGGGTGAGGTCCAGGGTTGGCCCCCCCGCGGCGGCTCCGATCCCTAGGGTAATGGTCAGAATGCGTAGGCGCATCACGTCGTCAGTTCTCCATAATCGGACGGGCTGTTCATAAGAGCCTGGAATGAAGCAGAGGATTCAAGCCCCGTTCTCCTGGCGGTCCTCATCATAGCATGGGATGGAGCCGGACCGCTTAGGCACGCCTGTCATCCGTTCCCCGCATATTGCGCCCATCATTCGGAGGCGAACTTGTTCCTGTTGAATCCTAAGCACGGATGAGCGAGCCCATTGAAAGGAGTCAGGAATTGGGGTGGTTGCAAGAGGCTGTTCGTTCATGCTAGATGGAGGCCGTTGCGCCGCGCTGAAACGAAGAGGAGGAATCGGAATGGCGAATAAGAAGAAAAAAACCGTAGCAAAAAAATCGTCACGGACGAAAAAGGCTACACCGTCGCCGAAGAAAAAGGCGGCAAAAAAAACAGCGGCTAAAAAAACAGTGAAAAAACGTACCGCTGTCAAGGCGTCCAAACCGGCCTCAAAGAAAAAGATCACCAAGAAAGCGGCCGGCAAGTCCATCAAGAAAGCCCCGCCCAAAGCCAATCTACCGGGCGTGGCGGCCAAAAAAGCCGTGGCAGAAGAAGGCGAAGCCCCACGCAAGTCCGTCGCGGTAAAACCCGCCATGCCGATGGAACCGGATGATGCCGATCTCGATGAAGATGAGATGGCCAGCGACGAACTCGAGATGGAAGGCGAAATCGAGGATGATGACGACGTTCAAGAAGAGTTGGATCTCGACGCCGACGATGACGGAGACGAGCTTATCGACAAATCCAACGACTTGTTGGACGACGATTACCGACACAACTGAAAGCCCGGTCATTTTCCGTTTGCCCTGCGCGGTTCCGGCAGATCCTCTTCGATGGAGCAGCTCGTCATAAGAGTGACGGCCGCGAGTGCTGGGTACTCCGCTGTGCTTCCACTGGTCGCTGCTGGGATGCGGTGAATTCCAGCAGCGGTATCTTGTTGCTTCGCGAGCATTCCGTCGATCTCTCCTGCGTCAGCACGGGTTGAATCTTGTTCCACCTCGGCTTCTTTCACGCGCAGATTCCTATGAGAAAGGTCATGCGGATTCGTTCGTATGTGGCTTTGGGGTTTGCCTGCGCCATCGTCATGAATTCGCCTCAAACTGATGCTGCGTGCGTCGCCGAAGCATCCCCGTCCGGAACGGATGCCGGTCTTGTGATCCATCTTCCGCCCAGTTGCACCCTGGCTGAGCGAGAAACCCATGCAGTGCGTGCCGAAACCATCATGGCTGCGATCGCTGATGGGCGTCCCGTGGATCTTCTTGGCGTGATCGTGCGCGGGGACTTGCTCCTCGATCGCCTGGCAGTGCACACGGCGCCGCGTTCGTCGGTGCCGACACCGGAAACATCGGGCCAAGCGGATCGTGGTGATGACAAAGGGCAGCGACGGGTTCGCGAAGCGCTGAGCCTGCGAGAATCCGTGGTGTTGGGGGCAGTACGTCATCGGTCAGTGGACAGCACGATTCGATTTGAGGGGCCTGTGGATTTTGTCCGGTCCCATTTCAAGCAAGGTGTGGATCTCTCCCGGTCGGTGTTCGACGAACCGTTGGACCTTTCCGGAGCCACATTTGACAAAGAAGCTTATTTTGTCCAGGGGGAGTTCACCAAGCAGCTGGATTGTCGTGATGCCAAGTTTGGCCCCAGTACCAGGTTGCATCGGTCCGTGTTTCATGGTCCGGTGAACTGTACCGGCGCGCTGTTCGACGGCATGGCGGAATTTCTTGAAGTGACGTTTGAGCGGCCGGCTGCGTTTGAGCGGTCGAGGTTCGGCATGGGAGCTGGGTTTTCGGGGAGTCGTTTCAGAAGTCGGATCAGCTTTAGTGAAGCGATCTTCAGTCGCGAGACGTTCTTCGCCTTTACGGTCTTTGAAGATGAAGCGATCTTTGCTGGTGCTCAATTTCTAGGGTCGGCAGATTTTTCTAACAGTGAGTTCAGGCGACCAGACGATCTTGCGAAGGCACGTTTCGATCAACCTCCGTCGCTCGCCCAAGCAAAGCGGATCGAATCAGCGCAATCCGTGAATCTGCTGCAAGTCAGTCATGGACAGTATGCTTTCACGTTGGCGTTGCTGGTGATGGCTGCCTTGCTCGTGGCCTATGCCATCAAGCTCAAATGAAAAGCGCGTTTATCCACAATATATAGAATCAGGCTTGCCCGTTACCCCATAAGTTGATATAAACGACGGCGTGGAATCTCATTCCGAAGACTTCGAGCAAACAGAACTCCCGTACCAGGTTCGCATCGAAAATTTCGAGGGACCGCTGGACCTGTTACTGCATCTCATCAAGAAGAATGAGATCAATATCTACGATATTCCCATCGCCATGATTGCCCAGCAATATCTTGGATACCTGGAGGCCATGGAGGAACTTAACCTCAACGTGGCGGGGGATTTTTTGGTCATGGCGGCGACGCTCTTGCAGATCAAATCTAAAATGTTGCTGCCTGCGGATGCGGCGACCGACGACGAGGAGGACGGGCCAGATCCACGTGAGGAACTCGTTCGACGGTTGCTGGAATATAAAGCGTTCAAGGAGGCGGCGCGTCAGCTAGATGACCAAGAGAAGATGTGGCGAGAAACGTTTTGGCGGGAACAAGCGCGTTCCGTCGAAAAGGCCGAGGAGGATCTTCCGCTAGAGAACGTCTCGTTGTTTGATCTCGTTGATGCACTCAAGGAAGTGCTCGATCGGAACCCGGGGAGCAGGCTTATCGAGATCGTTCCCGACAATCTCACCGTTCGTGAGCGGATGAACCTCATCCTGGAAACGCTCGAAGGCAAAGATTCCGTCTCGTTTACGGCGCTGTTCGAGGGATCGAGTCAGCGAGTCGTGATCGTCGTGACGTTTTTGGCGTTGCTTGAACTGATGCGGTTGCGGGTCGCCAGGGTGTTCCAAGCGGAAACCTTCGGGCCGATTTTAGTTTCACGGATGTTCTCATTGGTGCCGGATCCAGCGGAGCTTGACGATGTCGATGTTGAATGGAGGGGAGCATGACGCCACTGACGGCCGATGTGGTTCATGATGTGCCGGAAGCCGACGTGATGAAGATGGAAGAGGCGAATGGGTTGCACCGTGACCAGAGCTTCGATGAGAATCAGGTGCAAGGCCAGGGCGAACTTCAGGCGATTCTGGAAGCACTGCTCTTCGTATCTTCCGAACCGTTGCCCCTGTCGCGTCTTGTGGCGGTGATGGGCAACGTCCCGAAAGGTGAAGTGGAAGAGGCGCTGCGAAAGATCGGTCACGCGCTCGAGCAAGAAGGGCGTGGGGTGCGTCTGGCCGTCGTTGCGGGTGGGTATCGTCTCGTCACGAAGACGGACTATGCGCCTTGGATCAAACGGCTGGACAAGGCCAAGACGGCGGCGAAGCTGTCCAGGTCCGCCTTAGAGTCGCTGGCGATCATTGCCTACAAGCAACCGCTGGTACGGGCGGAAATCGAGGAAATCCGCGGGGTGGAAACCTCCGGCGTCTTACGGACGCTCTTGGAGCGAAAACTGGTGCGGATGGTCGGTCGCAAAGAGGTGCCTGGGCGTCCCATCATGTACGGAACGACGAAATTCTTTCTCGAACATTTCGGTTTGAGCGATCTTTCGCAGCTTCCTCCACTTCGAGAGTTCAAGGAACTGGGTGAAGCGGAACAGGCACTCCTTCCGATGGATGGTAAAGATGTTTCATCCACGGAGGCATCGGTCGAGACGCTCGAGATGAGCGAAGAATCGTCGATAAACGGTGAGCTGCAAACGTCTGTTCCGCTCAATGACATATTGGACCCTCTCCCTACCGTTCAGTAGCCAGCGCAGAGTTTTCCGGAATATCTCAGGTTGTTTGATCGGGGCTGTTGACTATGACGGCAAGGCGGAGAGGAGACCCGTCTTCGGCCTCCACGCCTCAGCTTGAGACGGCACCGCTTTCCTGTCAGATTGCCGAGACAGCTAGGGAGTTGGCTTTTTCTTAGGGGTGGAACTCTTAAGGCGCTGCAGTTCGGCCTCTTGCTCGTCCACTTTCTTCCGGAGTGCCTTCATCTCTTCTTTAAAGGCCTGCAAGTCTGCGTCCTGCTTCTCTGCGGACGGAGCTGGAGTTGTGGGAGGTGGTGGAACAGGCGCTGCGACCGTCGGGGCCGGTTGGGTCATGGAAGCGGGAGCGGAAAGGACTCTCGCCAGCAGTTGATAATCGATGGCGAGCGACCGATCCTCAGACTTTCCCATCCAACTTGATCGATCGTATGCCTCTGGACGCACGGCCGCTTCCGGTAGGAACGTGACTTCACGGTCACGGAGGCCATCCGTATCGGGAAGCGGGCGCGGCTCTTTTTGGCTGGCATTGGATTTTTTCCCAGCGCGATATCGATACTGAGTCAATGTGAAGTGCAATGACAGGCCGTCGGCAAATAAATAGCCTGACGTCGTTTCTCTGTTTTGATTGACCTTTGGCGATTGTGAAATCTCCGGCGTGGAATAGAGGTGGAATCCGACGCGCTGATTGGGAGTCGCTTGGGCGAGAGCGGTGGTGATGTGCGGAGTTAAAAACGCGATCTCATCCTCCGAGAAGGTACGAATATCGTTCAGGTTCGTTGATTTTAAAGCCTTGCCCAGTAGCAATAAGAGGCCGGCTTTTTCTTTCGTGTGGATCCCCCGCAAGATATCCGCGACGGTGGTCTCGGACAATTTGATGGGATGGGAGGCCTGGAAGGAAGTGCCCGAGACCGGTTCAAGGAACACCGTGCCTAGAGGCGCCTCGTGTATGGGTATGGAAGGGTGAGTGCCGGCGCAACCGGTGGCCATGAGGCCAAGATAGCCCAGAAAAAGAACGCTCAGAACGAACATGTAGAGATCGCGTTGAGTGAAGTTCATGGTGCGGCGGTGCATAGGTATAGTTCAAACGAGGCGTAGTGTAACAGGAACATCCGGTAAAAACAAAACGGTCGTCATCTATCAATTATCACTTATCACTTAATTGACATCGTGCTCTGCGGCATAGCGTGGACTTCGCTCATTGGAGGTGAGCGCGAGAAAGTCTCCGAGCCAGAAATAATCTCCCTCGATGTCTTTGTGCAAAGTATCTCCTGCCTCAGGAAAAATTCGGATGGGTCTCCTCATGCGGTGCGAGATGTCTATGGAGTTATGGTGTCCGTTCAGTCAGATGGTGACTGTTTACGGAACGGGATAACGGGAAGACTCGGCTGAAAACGGCTTCCTGTTTCGCTTTGCTGGTGAGTCGCTGCACTGATGGCCACCCGCACGCTTGACGCAGTGAGGAGTCTTGTATACAATCCCGTCGCCTCGCGAGAGGAACCAAGGGAACCAGTTGAATGGCCATTAGGCGCAAGCTGAGCAGTACATCAATCGGTTATGCCCTTCCTATACATCGCAGATTACATACACGTATCCGCTCTAGACTTCCTCTAGTCAGTATCAGAAAGTGTCCATTGGCTCCTGACGTTCTTGAGAAAGGAGGGAGATGAGTCTGTTCATGAGGCAGGTAGTTCGGCGCCACGCCTGCGGTGATGGAGTGAAAAAGCAGTTTATTCTAAAGGCGATATTCGGCGGCCGATCGTACCGGAATAGGGTCGAGACAGGGTCCATCCACGGG